>NZ_MEBP01000064.1:0-184643 GCF_001722075.1 Salinivibrio sp. SS2
TCGCGCCAATATGCGATTATGACGCGATAGAATGTTTTAGTAGGCTAGGGGTTTATGACACTGATATGCCGGTCAAAAAGGATCAATGTGCGACAGTTTCATCTCGACGATGCGCCGTTTATTGTGGAGCTGCTTAATGATGCGTCGTTTATACGCTATATCGCAGATAAAAAGGTGCGTACTGAGCAAGATGCGATCGAGTATCTCCGTCACGGGCCGCTTGCGAGTTATCAAGCATATGGCTTTGGCCTGAATCTGGTAGAACGGCGGGAAGATGGTGAGCCCATCGGCATGTGCGGTGTGCTCAAGCGCGATGAGTTGGCATATCCAGATTTAGGCTACGCGTTTTTATCGCGTTATACCGGGCAGGGATATGCCACAGAAGCCGCCGAGGCGGTGCTTGAAGCAACTCTGTTAGCGAGCGGACTGACTACGGTTCAGGCGGTGACCTTACCGGACAACCAAGCCTCAAACCGCTTGCTTGAAAAGCTAGGGTTTCGGCTACAACACCCAATCATGCTTTATGGGCATAGCAACAATCTGTATGAATATACTCGCGCCTGAATGCCGTTAGGTGTTACTGACACGCTCACCCTGAACCGTGACGCGGTGTAATCGTCTGGGCGTGTCACCATAATCGGTTACTGCGTAGTGTTGGGTGGCGCGATTGTCCCAGATTGCCACCGAGTGTTTTTGCCAGCGAAAACGAACGTGATATTTCGATTGGCGTGCTTGACTGAACAGTGTCGCAAGCCGTTGTTGGCTGTCAGCCTCTGGCCAGTCGGCAATCGTACGAGTAAATTGCTCGTTAATAAATAGCACTTCTTGGCCGGTTTCTGGGTGGGTTTGCACCATGGCACGGCGAATGGGCGGGTAGTCTTGAGCGCGTTTCGAGACCACACTCTGGCCGTCGGCGTCTTGATGATCGTAACGACTGCCTTCAAAGGCGTGCAGTGCGTGAATGGTGTCGAGCTGGCGTAGCTCGATTTTTTCTTTGTCGGTTAGATCGGCCCATACTGCTGCCATGTCACACCAAATCGTATCCCCGCCATGTTCTGGTACATACTGCGCGTGTAAAACCGAGCACTTGGGCGGCACCGCTTGCCATGTCATGTCGGTGTGCCAATAGCTTTGGCTGGGTGGATTACCGCGGCTGGTTTCAATCACGACCACTTGGTCGTTGTCGGGTAGGTGCGGAAAAAACGGGTGAGGTGGCTCAAGCTCGCCGAAGCGTTTTGCCAGTGCAACATGGTCGTCGGTAGATAGAGGCTGCTCACGAAAGAAAAGCACTTTGTAGCGTAAAAATTCTTGGTACAGCGCCGCAAACTCAGCCTCGGAAAGCTGGGATAAATCGATATTATCGATTTGCGCCCCTAACGTATCGCCTAAAGGGGTTATCTTCATTTGAACCATACCTTACCGCCAATGAATTTATAGGCTGGTGTGCCTCGCACTAGGGTGTCACGCGCAAAGGGCTGTTCGCACTGAGGGCAGTGACACGGCGTGGTGGTGGCATCCTCAACAATCCTTTCTTTAAAGCACTTCACCAATGCACCTTTGCCGCCTTTGCGGTATTTAAACAGTGGTGCATTACAGCGTTTACAGAAAATATCGATGGTTTTGGTGGGCCCTTTTTTATTTGGCTTTGCCATGTTGATTGCTCAAGCGTCACTAGATGCCGAAAGCTTGATAGTGACGAGTCGGGCGTAGGCTGTCAATTAGCTATCGTTTAATGACGCTTTACGTTATTAACGTTATGCGTTACTATTGGGTTTATGATTCGAACGTTTAATTGCAAAGATACTGAAAAGCTAGCACAGGGAAAGCGGGTAAAGCGCTTCGTCAATTTTGAGCGAGTCGCGCTTAGAAAATTGCGCCAGCTACAAATCTCAACCGATTTAGATGATCTCAAAATACCACCTGGTAACAAACTAGAGCCGCTAAAGGGTGATCGTAAAGGGCAATTTAGCATTCGAATCAATAATCAGTTCCGCATTTGCTTTCGCTGGGTTCAAGGTGGTGCGGAAGATGTCGAAATCGTTGATTATCACTAAGAGGTCGCTCATGCGTACTGTAGAAGCTGTCACACCTGGCGAGTTACTAAAAGAAGAGTTCCTGACCCCGATGGGGATTTCGCAATATCGTTTGGCTAAAGAAATCGGAGTGCCCGCACAGCGTATTGGTCAAATTATTGCTGGTAAACGGGCTATAACGGCTGATACAGACCTGCGTTTATGCCGTTTTTTTGGATTGTCGAAGGGCTATTGGCTGCGTGCTCAAGTGGCCTATGATACTGAAATTACTGAACGTGAGCTCGAAGATCAGCTGAATAGTATTCGCCCATGGACAGAAGTTTCGACCATAAACAAAAGCCAACACGTGTGATCGTGTTGGCTATCGCTCTCGCCTCATAGCCAATGTAAGTGCAAGGGAGCCTTTTGCTTAGTTTGCGACTTTAACGCGGATTTTGCTTTTCGCAACGCTGGTTAAGTGCAACGCCGCCATCGCGGCTTTCGCCTGTGTGTCATCAGGCATGGTCACGAAAGCAAAGCCTTTGGATTCGCCAGTCTCTTGGTCCAGCACCAGATTACATTCGGTGACATCACCATACTCAGAAAACAGCTGACGAAGTTGGTGTTCGGTAGTGGTGCGAGCAAGATTGCGAGCTAGTAATTTCATTGTTGTCCGTAATTGTCGAAGTAACAGCAGCGATTGTCTCAATAAAGGGTGGCAGGACCAAGCAATAGTTTGGCGATGTGACGAATAAGCGAATCAAAGGCTCGTGTTCCGATGGTGATGGCGGCTTTGGCATTGCCGTGAAGTTGGCAGTGTCTGTGGGTGATCTGGATAAAGAGACCGCGCAGTCATTGGTCGAGCAAGCGCACCAGGTCTGCCCATATTCTAATGCCACGCGTGGCAATATTAAGGTCGAGCTGTCAGTGGTTTAAGCTGGTAAGAAAAGATCGAATAGTGAGGAGCGCTCAACACAGCGCTCCTTTTTTACGTTTACGATCTAGCACCTGTTAGGTGCCATAGCCCACCGTGAATGCTTGCTGCAGATGCTTAGGTGTTTCGGCCTCATCAAGCATGGCGACCGCGAAGTCTTCCATTGAAATGCGAGACCGTCCGTCGCTATCTGTCACTAAGGTGTCTGTCCCCAATGTGTACTGACCGGTGCGAGTACCAGGTGCGATCATGGCGGCAGGCGAGAGGTAACTCCAAATCACATCTTGGCTGGTGAGGCACTGCTCATATTGCACTTGGCACGCGCGTGCAATCTCAACCGCTGAAGCAGGGAGAAATCCTTCGGCGTTTAACACGGTTTCACCGTCAGTGCCTGGAATCATCAGTCGAGCGGCACCGCCGACAATCAGAACGCGCATTTGATGGTGGGCTGCGCCTTGGACGACGGCTTGGGTTAACACCGGTAATTGTGCTTCTTCGCCTGTCGGTGGGCGTAACGCCGTAATGGCAAGATCATGACCAGTCATTACCGATGCCACCTTGTCCGCATCGTTCAAATTGGCGGCGACAGGCGTTACGGCGTCGGGTAGCTTGCTGAATGCTGCCTCGTTACGTGTCACTGCCGTGACCTTATGGCCGCGTTGCAACGCTTCCGACACAATTCGACTGCCAATATCGCCCGTGGCACCAAATACGATTATATTCATTGTGTTAGTCTCCATGTTATGACTCCTGTGTGTCCTTATGCCGCGCAATAACCAGTAAAAAGGTGGCTGTCATACGCTTGTGGTTAAACCATGCTGAACTGATTAAGTTGTGATTAATTATTTATCTTGATGTAAAGATAAATGGCAAAAATCTTCACGTCAAGATAAAAGTGTGGATGTTTTTTTATTGAAGAAGACAGAGGGGAGCCAATGGAGATAGCGATCCAGCAAGGATGGCCGCTTGAGCAAGCACAAAACGTCGCTGAGTTATATGAGCAGGCGTTTGGGATGAAGTTCGCACGGGCAATTCCTAATCAAGCAGTGCGCGTGGCGGTGTTGTCTCAGTGTTTTGTCCCAGACTTTTCGTTTGCCGCTATGCAAAACGGCAAGGTGGTGGGGTTGGCTGGGTTTCAAACTCAAGCCGGCGCACTGACACAGGGCATGGGCGCGAAACAGTTGATCGATAGTTTGGGGCCCATCAAAGGCATTTGGGCCTGCGCGATATTGGCGCTGTTTGAGCGTAAAGCGGCACCCAATGAATTGGTGATGGATGGCATTGCTGTTGATAGCGCTGTGCGCGGGCAGGGGATTGGCTCCCAATTGTTGGATGCCATTATGGATTGTGCCCAAGCGCATGGCTTTGAAAGCGTTCGATTAGATGTCATTAATAGCAACCCCAGAGCCCGCAAGCTTTATCAAGCCAAAGGCTTTGTCGCCACTAAAGAAGAGCGCTTTCCGCACCTAAAATGGCTGGTTGGCTTTTCCGGCGCCACCACCATGGTTAAGGCGCTGAACTAAAACAACAAGAGAGACAAGGATGTTTATGATTGAAACACGTCGACTTGTGCTGCGTGACATGCAGCCGAGCGATGAAGAGGCGTTTGTTCACTTAACGCAACACCAGAAGTACCAGCGTTTTTATAGCGAAACGGACTGCCAGCCAGAGACATACCGAGACTTACACGCGCGCTTTATCGAACAAGCCAACACAAATCCACGCGTGGCTTATCAGTTAGCGGTTATTTGCAAGCAATCAGAAAAATGTATAGGCACCGTCGGTTTAAGGCTTGAGGACAACCATCAAGCTTCCATCGGGTGCGGCCTAGCTGTAGAGGCGCAAGGCGCGGGGCTAATGAGAGAGGCGGCTGTCGCGCTGGCCGACTTTGGTTTTGAGTCTCTGGGTGTGCATCGGTTATACGCTGAGACCATTTACGATAATCTTGCTGCAACCAAGCTTTGTCGTTCACTTGGCATGCGACAAGAGGCCCATTTTCATCAGCATCGTTTCTTTAAAGAACGGTGGTGGGATACGGTGGTTTACGCCATATTACGACACGAATGGGAGCAAGGATGATGAGAAAAGCACTACTTGGGGCACTGATGGTGACACTGCAAGCGTGTACCAGTGCGCCCGTTGATAATGAAACGACCGACGCTGCAGAATGTGTCGGTAGTACGGCGTTGCCAAGCGCATGGGCAGACAAGTTTGTCGCTGTGGACGATCCAGCGTTACTGGCGTCGTCGTTGGGTCAGCCATTGAAAGGGAAGCTTTGCCAAGGCAAGGTATATCAGGCGACAGAAGGGGTGACAGTATATCGCGCGTGGAATAGCACCAACCCGCATAGTCAGTTTGGTCACTGGTGGGCGTTATCACAACCGTCTGGCTTGGTGGCGGATTATCGCCAAGATTATGAGATTTGTTATCAATGGTCGCCGCTCGATAAATTGGTACAGTGCACCTTGCAACCGGGCGCCAAGATTGTTGTGGGTAACGGTCAAAGTGCGAAATGTTCCGAGTATTTAACCTATCCAACCTCCAGTGCACAACAAGTTTATCTGCAAGAGGCGGAGCAAGCGGTTCAACATTGTCAAACGTTTGATGCGGTGATGCGTTGGCAGTGATGCGCGGCAATCAACAACTCAATCACATCTAGGTGGCGAGCGCTAGGGCGGTGGGATCACAGACGGTCAATAAGTGTTTATTTCTCAATATCAATGAGATAGCCTAGTTCTATGACAGGAATTGGAATAAGCACATGGAATTAGTCGTCCCCGCACTCAATCACCAAGCAGCCTTTACACGCTTTTATGATGATTTTGCTCAGTTTGACCCCGACAATGCCGATTATTATCGGCCGGGGAAAGACGATTTCCCCACTTACGTGACTCGGTTATCGGATGAGGCATTGGGTAAAAACCTTCGTAAAGGGTATGTGCCGTGTAGTCATTTTTGGCTGCTTGATGCTGAGCAACAAATCATTGGCGCGATTCGGATCCGCCATCACATTAATACGCCATTTCTATCTCAAGAAGCCGGACACATTGGTTACGATATTGCGCCGTCATATCGTGGACGCGGATGCGGCAAGCAAATGTTAGCCTTAGCGCTGCCCAAGGCAAGAGAGCTGGGGATCACTCGCGCTCTAATTACCGCGAATGAAGACAATATGGCATCGCGCAAAGTAATTGAAGCCAATGGCGGCACGTTGGAAAACATCATCAATGGTGAAGTGTTCAATGAATCATTGGCGCGGTACTGGGTGGATATTAATGGATGATTCCCCGCGCGTAGACCAACTGGACAGCGATCGTCTGTTGCTGGTGGCGCCTAATATGGCCCATCAGCCTTTCATGTTAGAAGCCGTATTGGAAAGCCAGCACACCCTTGCTCCTTTTATGGATTGGCTTCCGCACGCGTTGACCGAATCGAGCTCGATTGAAAACACCCAACAAGCGATTGATGACTTCGACATGTTTATCAATGAGCTACGCTACTCGATTTTTGAAAAATCGACGGGGCAATTGGTGGGTGTGATCAGCTTAATCATCCGCAACATCGCGATTCCTTATTTTGAAATAGGCTATTGGCTGCGGAGCTCCAAAGAAGGCCTTGGCTATATGAGTGAAGCGGTGCGAACGCTAGAGCAGTACGCGTTTGATGGCCTTAATGCCAAGCGTGTCGAAATCAAAACTGCCTACGAAAATACCCGCAGCCGAGCGGTAGCCAAGCGCTGTGGGTATCATCAAGAAGCGATTCTTACCAATGACCGTATCCTGCCGAGCGGTGCGATTTCTAGCACTGTCGTATACGCCAAAGTGGCGGAATGAAATAAGACTGAGTGGATCAGTTGATCTCGCGTTTTGCAATATCGTCACGTAGAGTAGCGCTTTTATTGACGAGCGCGTGCTCGAGTTGCTGAGAACCCTTATGGATACACAACCCAATAACCCGCTGCACGGGTTAACCCTACAAACCATTTTGACCCGTTTGGTTGAACACTATGGTTGGTCAGGCCTCTACCAACATATCAATGTGAACTGTTTTTCTAATGATCCTTCGATGAAATCATCGTTGAAATTTTTGCGTAAAACGCAGTGGGCGCGCGATAAAGTCGAAGCCTTGTATATTGATACCTTTTGCTAAGGGTAAAATACACGGATTGGCTATCGGTCGGTGTTTATTTTTAAGTGATTGATTTTAAGTAACTGTCGTTAAGGTGTCGGGGTGCTGTCGTGGTAATGTCGCCCCCATTTTGCATAGTGTCGCTAGGGAAGAGCACAAAGGAGCAAGGATGAACGTGAAAGCACTCAGAGTTCAAAAAGGGTGGTCGCAAGACCAATTAGCACAATTTAGTGGGCTAAGTGTTCGAACGATTCAACGTATCGAGCGCGGCCACAAACCCGGATTGGAGTCGCTGAAATCGTTGGCTGCTGTGTTTGATATCGACATTAGTGATTTGCAAAAGGAGACAGACATGCAGGCAGATACTTCAATGAGTCCAGAAGAAAGAGCGATTGCCAATCGCGTCCGTGCCCTCGGCGGGTTTTATTCTCATTTGACGCGCTATGTGGTCGTGATGGCGATTTTGTTTATTATCAACTGGCAAACTAACCCAGGCTATTATTGGGCTTGGTGGGCAGCAATGGGATGGGGGATTGCAGTGGTCAGCCACGGCGTCAGTGCTCTGGGCATTGTCGATCTCTTTGGTGATAAGTGGGAAAAACGTCAGATAGAGAAGCGACTGAACGCGCGGTCAAAGCGTTAGTCGCTACCTGATAACGCCGAGCGAATGTGCCTCGGCGTTTTTGTTTTTCACCAACTAACAGACATGTTTACTGAGATGCCGCTTGTCGCTGCTGGAAGCGCGTTGCGTGCTCGACTAAGCCTTTGAACAGCGCACGCTGACAGCCAAGATAAAGCAAAAATTCCGGATGCCACTGTACGCCCAGTGTATAGGGGCGGTTGGGCGACTCAATGGCTTGTACAATGCCATCTAAATCACGTGCGCTAACCGTTAAATCCTCGCCTAACGCGTTAATCGCTTGGTTGTGCAGGCTGTTTATTTTGCGTCTGCCTTGCCCCAACCGTTGCTGGATGTGGCCGTTGATATCACGCAATATACACAAGGTTTTCATCGGGAATATTGTCCAGCGATGAGAGGTTTTTTTACGTTGCTCGCGTAAGCTTTGGTACAAGGTGCCGCCTAAGCAAATATTAAGAAGTTGCGCGCCACGGCAAATCCCCAGCAGGGGCTTTTGGCTTGCTAGCGCGCTTTTGATAACCGCGCTTTCTAAGGCATCGCGTTCAGAATCGTAGTTGGGTTTCACTTCGGGCTCAGCGGCGTACAGCACGGGCTCGACATCGTGCCCGCCGGTAATCACCACGCCATGATAGGCGTCTGGGTCCAGCGCGGTACCGGGGTGTAGTTGTAACGGCTTGCCACCATAGAGTTTGACTGCCGCGGCAACAAAAAAACGTGGCAGCCGTGCGCCTTTGCTCGGGCCGGTTATTGCGATGACGGGTTTATCCATAAATTGTGCACCTTTTCCGCCCAGTTATTGACGATACGCGCTAATGGGTCGTTGAGATAGCCCAAATAGGCTTTGCAACATGCGCCCAGTCGCGCCGGATCGGCGGCGAGTTTTTCTACTTCCACCCAATCGTTCCATGCTTCGTGAATGCCCCAATTTTGTTGGCTGACTTTGCTGTCCGGCAACCGATAATGAAACGTGGGTCGCGCCTTAGTCAGCCCGTCGTTGACGGCCGCATTAACGCGCTCAGGATCGAGATGCGCGAACAAGGGCAACATATCTAGCGCACGGTTGCGTGTAGGATTATCCGCAAGGTAGTCATCAATCAGAGTATTCAGATCTGGCCAATAATCAGCGGCTAGCACACGTTCAATATATGCTTTCGGGAAAGGGTCAACATAGTTAGTTAGGCGCCGCGATAGATCAATGTCGGCCCGTTTTAAAAGCCAGTCATACAAACATAAGAATGCTTTTAAGTGCGCACAAATCGTTTTGGCGGTTAGATCAGGCAGTTCTGGATTGAGCTGCATGCCAAACGCATAAACCGGGCTGTCTTCGGTTCCTTCGGCGCCTTGTAGACGCAGTGAAGCAATTAGATTTTCGATGCTATCGAGGCGGTCTAGTGGGAGAGGTGGCGTGACAATTTCTACCGGCACGACCAGCTTGGCTGCCCACGCTAAAACGTCTTCGGCGGACTGATCGAGTTTATTGGCTAATGTTTTCTCGCTTCTGTCACTCTGGCCAAGGCGTTTTAATTTTGCATAATCTAGCTCAATCACCCAATCTCCAGCGTCATCCCCAGTCAGATGACGGTCGTAACGGCCTCCTTTTTTAACCGTGAGCGACAACTTATCTGCGACGATACGTGCGATCTCGTCTAGCTCCATGCCGCTTAGTTCAAGTTCTACTCCGACGCGACGCGCTTCACCTTGCGCATTGTGCTCCCGAGGTGGTTGGGTGAGTTGTGATGTGTGCGTTTTCATTTAATATCCTCACCTTTATTGCTAAGCCTAGTAAATGTGATGAGGTCGGTATCGACAGAATTAAAGGTGTTTCTGCCTAACTATTAACCGTTTGCGACCTAGATAGAAAAAGCCATTGAATGTGCTTTCAATGGGATGGTGCCGCAGCAGCGGGTGAGGCAGAAGCGATATGTCGGTCTTTTGCCCAGCTATCAAGTGCGAGTTGCTTGATGCGACCGATCGCATCGTCAGGGAATTCGGTCGGGGTGCCTACTGCAATCGTATCGTCATGATATAGGTATAAACGTGACAAAAACTGTTCAAAGGGCAGAGAAGCTTCGCCGTATTGTTCTCCTTTTCCTTGGGTTGATACCACGACATCGTGTCCCCAATTCTGCGCGCTATCGTTGTTGGGATTATAAAAATACACCCGCATGACGCTGTCTTGATCGAGGGCGATACGTATCAAGGTAATGGCGTGCCAGCCCACAAATACCCCTTGGCTATTGGTCACGGCAATACCTACGGGTTGGGGATGAATGACTGGTATATTGCCGTTGTAGTAGGGGTGGTAGCGGCTATAGAAACGTTCGATAAATTGATCAAACGCCTTTAACATACCGGTCTGCACGTCAACCGCAATCATGAATTCACGCCCCACATACCAACCGTGAAACTCTGGGTTTATCCATTTGTGAGGGTCTTCTTGTCTGCCTACACACAGACGACCCATCTCAATATATAACTTATCTAGATGAGGAACGAGTGCAACGGACACCGGATCGGTATCAATCGGCAGTGACTGACTCAGCCCTTGCAATAAGGTACTTGAGTCCAGCGTTTGCCCCTCAAAATGCATCCGCAAGTTATTATTGCAGGCCACCTGTACAATAGAGTTCAGCAAATAATCCGGGTCGTTATACGCCCACATGGATATCGCTCGCGCCGATTGGCAGGTTGGATTGTTACCTTGTGCCACACCAAGCGGCTGACCAAGCACGGACATGACACCGGCTAGTAAGTGGACGCGGGCAGGAAGGTGCTCCCCAAACGCAAGTGACAGCGCATTTGCGACGTCTGGGTGCAGGGTCAGATTAATTTGTCGCCACAGGCTGGGCGCGACGGGTGCATCGAACAAAACACCTCGCTCTAACATCATCGCGAGACCGTAAATCGCTTGAGCGGTTTGCGGATGGACAGCTTCTTGAATCAAGGTATGAACGAGCTGACGGTAGGTGACCAAACAATCTAGCCCTGTATTACTTAAACCCAGGGCGGTAGGCAGGACATCGGATTGGTCATTCTCGAGTAGCCAGCGTAAAAAGGTCGCTTGGTAATCAGAGACTAAGCCGACATCGTGCATGGCACGCGCGAAACCCATCGCCTCTTGTTGTAAAGCATTGCTGTCCATTGTACTCAGACGCTCACAGTACGCGTCCAACCCCGGATCGTCATAGCAGCCCTGGGTTGGGCCGTATAACGCACTGACAAGACGATCGATGCCGAGCTTGGCTTCACCGAGGTTAATTTGCTCCTGCGACACCAAGATAGAGATCTGATTGATCATCGCCTTGATGGGGTTGACTTGGATAGGGCGCTGCGCAAGTACACGCCAGACCTCATCAACCAGCTCACTGAGAATGGTTTCATAGCCCAAGTGGCTGAGAATAAAACGATATAAAGTACTAATAGCGGGCGCCGTTGCACCGAGCCGAATACGGCTCGACTCGTCGGTGAGACCCATCACGAGCGATAAATTGAGGCTCAATACCTTGGCAAGAAACTGGTGCGCTTCTTGTTGAGAGAACAGAGGGGAAGAGATCTTCCCCTGGACGATAGCTAGCATCCGAAGCTGGCTGAGACAATCTAGCACCACGGTTGCTTTGTCGGCGTGGGCTATGGTGTCTGGCACCAGATTCGCGACTAAGTACTCAGGCTGGCCCCAATCTGTGCCCTCAAAAAGGCCTGCTTCGGTGAGGGTCACAATACGAGAGTAAAGTTGGTTAATGCCGTCATCCTGCGCCAATACACGCCCACAGATATCTAAAACATGAAACTGGTGGCGGGCTTTAGCGATAGCGCTGACTTGACCAAGTTGTTCGATAGCGTGGTCAAGCTTACTCAATAAGCTAGACATAAAAGTCGAGATCTTCCTGTGCTTTTAATAGATCGCGCATAACGTGCGGATCGTCCCCGTAAAAGTGTAGTAGACCCCAGTGTGTGCCGAAAGCACTGCGCTTCGGTACTTTGTTTTCCATCGGTGACTGAAGTTCATGAAATTCAAAGTACTCGTGGTTTTCTGTTTCTTCAGGAATGGCAAGTTGGCTGACAACACGACGTCGAGGGTAGACCCCAAATGTACCGGCGACACCTTTGGCATCTTTGATAGGCGTAGGGAAAAAGGCTTCTAGCTCTTCGTCAGTCGTGTGTGGGTCAAAGGCCACCACCATGGCTTGATAGCAATTGAAGCCGTAAACACGCTCAATGATTTCAAAGCCTTGGAAACCGGGTGGACGATAGGCGACTTCGCCAAAGTACATGCGGCCGTCCTTGGTGACGAAATACTCGGGATGAATAAAGCCAAAGTCGATATCAAAGGCATCAATCAGTTTTTCAATTTCTTGAGTCACCTTCTCACGGTATTTTTCAAGCTCTGGTGAGGCTGGCACGAACACAGAGTAGCCGAGCGTGACGTATTCAGAGATATTTAAAAACTGGATTTTTCGGTTTTTAATAAAGGCTTCGACGGCGAACTCCCAACCATCCAAGTGGCTCTCCATCAACAAGGGAAACTCTTCATCCGAGACTCGGTCGAGATCGTCCGGTTCGCGAATCATCCAGTGACCTTCACAGCCCGCTTTATCAAACGCTTTGAGGTGAATGGGATCGTTTGGGTCGCCATCCAGTTTCAATAAGGCTTGGTTCACTCGACGCAGAAAACGGACCACATCTGACTTATCTTGTGCTTCTTCAAAGATCCCGACGCGAATACCGCCGATTTGTGCGCGACGTTTCATCAGTGATTTGTCGCGGAAGAGAAGGGCTTGGCCCATTAATTTGGGGTTTTTAAGCAGAACGGCGTTAATTGCACCCGCCCACTCTACAGTTTCTTCAAACAGTGGAATCGCAACATCGACGCCCATTTCTTGCAAGGTGGTGGCAATTTCAAAAGAGCGGTCATTAAGTCGCTCAAAATTCCACGGCAAAAAAGGAATATCGTGTTCTTTAGCGTAGTCTTCAGCCCATGTGGGCGCCACGACGACGTACTGACGATCGAAACGGCTGATCGCGTCAATGGCATTTAAGCTCCACCCCAAAATGGCAACGAAGCCTTTATTAGGATCATAGTCAGCCATATTTCATCCTTTTACTTTCTGAGCATGAGTGACCACTGTCACATACTGCTGCACGGTCTTTAAGGCAAGCTGAGGATAAAAAGCAGGAAAGTGTGCAGTTGGACGACTGAAATCGACTGCATGCGCAACGTTTTCACCCGTCGGCTGGCCAAATGCGATCTCAATCGTTCATGGACTGAGAGCGCGCCGGAAAACTCGTCATTTTATTATTGATGTCGTTATTGGTTATGTGTAAAAGCATGGAATTACGCGGATAAATTTCGCCGCGGAGATAAATGACTTGGCGTGTTCAGGGAGTGAAAAAATGGCCAAAAATGTGGTGGTACTGGGAGCGGGCATGGTCGGTGTGTCTGTTGCTTGGCATTTGTTGAAGCGTGGCTACGATGTGACGGTCGTCGATAGGGTAGCGCCTGGGCAAGAAACGTCGTTTGGCAACGCAGGTATTATTCAGCGTGAAGCTGTTCGGCCCTACGCCTTTCCACGCGACCTTACGACCTTGCTGCGTGTGTTACCTAATCGTTCTGTCGATATTCGTTATCGACCCACCAGTGTACTGCGTGCCGCGCATCCATTGCTGCAATATTGGCATCATTCGAGTGAAAACCAATACAAAAAGTTGGTCCCCGAGTATGCGGCATTGATCATGCAGTGCCTCGATACGCATGATGAAATGATCGCGTCCGCGGGCGCGGCCTCACTGATCCGTAAGCAAGGTTACCTCAAGTTATTCCGCAGCCAAAAAGCGTTGGATGAAGAGTGCGCGCGTGCCGCGTCTGACTATGCCAGTTACGGTGTGGAGTATGAGGTGCTCAATAAAGCGCAGCTCGCTACGTTGGAGCCGCATTTAGCCGCGCCGCTAGCGGGGGCAATTCATTGGAAACAACCTTGGACTGTCACCGATCCCGGAGCCTTGGTACAAGCCTACGCCGACGATGTTATCGCCAAAGGCGGCGAGATAAAGCGTGCCAATTTGCGAGCACTTAAGCAGGAAGACGGACAGTGGGTCATCGAAACAGATCACGTGCGCCTTCGTGCGGATCAGGTTGTGATGGCGATGGGACCGTGGTCATCGTACTGGTTGCGCCAACAAGGCATAGAGGTACCTTTGTTCACCAAACGTGGTTATCACATGCACTACCAAGGTGACGCTAACACCCCGCTCAATCATTGGATTATGGACGCTGAAGTGGGCTATTTGCTCGCACCGATGCGCGCGGGCGTGCGATTAACCACAGGGGCAGAATTGACAGCATTGGATGCTCCCTTGAACGAGCGGCAATTATCGGCAGCGGAAAAGGTAGCACGCGAGCTCTATCCACTGGGTGATCGCGTGGATGCAGCGCCCTGGAAAGGTGGGCGCCCGTGTATGCCGGATATGAAGCCTGTCATCGGACCCACGCCGAATAAACCCGGATTATGGCTCGCGTTTGGCCACGGTCACCAAGGCTTTACGCTGGGGCCCGTCACTGGAAAACTTATCGGACAAATGATGGATGGTGAGAACACATCGGTCGATATGCAGCCTTATCGTGTCGACCGGTTTTAAGTCTGAGTCCGGATGTTTCTGCTGTGCATACGGGGCTGGTTTAGGTGAAATTCGCAGCATTTAAACAGAATGAGTGAACCCAATCGCCCAATGGCGTCGTACTCTCAGTTGCTTTGAATACCGAAGCTATAAGACAATATCGCTTTGCTCTTGCAAGGTCGCCTATCGATGACATGGCGGCCCTGCATTTTCGCCGCTATCAAATTCAGCTAGGACAGTATCCATGTACGAGGAGTATTTCTCGATCGCCAAACCCGCCATCGTCGTGCGTGGTCCGGAAAATATGTCATTTATCGCCATTCTCGAAGCGAAACTACGCGAGTATGGCTGTGATGTCACTGTGATTGGGCCTGATGATGCCATGCCGGATTGGGATACGGTTCAGCTTATCAGCTGGGTGCCGGAAGGTGGCGCTCAAACCAAAACATTGCGCTGGCTTAGTGAGCAATGTCCGTTTATTGCGTTAATGGCGAGTCAAGCGGCGGCCGACCGTGTCGCGGCGCTGAATGCTGGCGCTGATGATGTATTATCGACGCCCGTTGATTTGGAAGAGTGTCTGGTGCGCTCAGCGATCGCCATGCACCGTCGCCATGCAACATCTGCGATGCGAGATACGTCCGGGCAGCTACAAATCGATAATCTCTGGATGCAAAAGGATACGCACCGCGTGCGTGTTAACGAACAGCCGGTAAAATTGACCCCGCTTCAATTTGAGTTGCTGTGGCTCCTTGCGCAGCATAAAGACACGACCCTCAGTAAACCGCTGCTGTATCGCCAAGTATTGAAGAAAACCTTCGCGCCAGATGATCGCAGTCTGGATATGCACCTGAGCCGGATCAGAAAAAAATTGGCCGATGCGGGCTTCCCTGCCGAAAGGCTCCAAACTGCGCACGGGAAAGGCTACTGTTTTATTTAGCGTCGCTTGCGGTTCGAGCAACGCGCCAATAGCGTGGGTGAGGGAGGCGTGGCAGCAACAGTCCTGCGATCACAATCACAATGCCCACCACCTGAAGTTGGCTCACGGCTTGTCCCATCAAAAATGCGGTGAGTACCGCGAACACAGGCACAAAGTTAAAAAAGAGTGCCGCATTGGCTGAACCTAGATGGCGCACGCCGTTGAGCCAGAGTAAGTAACCAGCGACGGTACCCAGCACACCGATATACAGGAGTTCGGAGACGGCCAGCGGACTTGCAGCCCAAACTTCGCCAAATGGATGAACCTTTGGGGTCAGTGCACACATGATGCCAATGACAGTTGCGCCACTCAGCATGCCCAAAAACGTGTAGGGGATCACCGGCATCCAGCGGCCAATGCCTTGGCTGAAGAAGGTGTATGCACTCCATGCAAACATGCCAGTGAAAATCATCTGATCGCCTTGGTTAAAGTTTAATTCGCTGAGCATCTGCCATTGACCATTGGTGATCACCACAAGCACGCCCGATAAACTCACCACCAAGCTGAAAACTTGCCCTTTACGTGGCAATGCGCGAATTGCGATACAGGCGATAAGTGAAGTCACCAACGGGCTGAGCGCCATGATTAATGACCCATTGGTCGCTTGGGTGTACTCGAGCCCAGTGAACAAACAGAGGTTCAGGCCGCCAATCCCCACAGCGCTGACGGTGGTTGCCCACAGCCATTGTTTAGCGCTGAGTGTAGGGATGCGTGTACGGGTGAGCTTGAGATAAAAGCCTAGACAAATTGCGGCGACGGCAAAGCGCCAAAAGACCAAGGTGAGCGCATTCACTTCATTCAGCGCATCTTTACCAATAGGAAAAGTGCTACCCCAAAAAAAGGCACATAAAATGAGAAGGGCAACGGCTTTCCACAGAGAAGCAGTAGTTGTCATAGCAAGACCTGACTTGTTGAGTGATGGGCGCTAGTGTATAAGTTTCAAAATATGAATAAACCGGCAATATCAGAACGGTAGATTCCAAATATGAAACCTAACTATTCGTTAGACGATTTGCGCTGTTTTTGTACCGTGGCGCAGCTAGGGAGCTTTAAAGCCGCGGCGCAGCAGCTTGCCATGCCGCAATCCACCCTAAGTCGTCGTATTCGTCAGCTTGAACAGGATCTTGCTCTGCGTTTACTCAATCGCGATGCACATCGTATCTCGCTGACCCAAATTGGTCATCGCTACTTTGATCGTGCCGCAGGATTGTTCGATGAGTTGCAGGCACTCAATGATGATCTCGTCAGTGAGAAACATCACCCCCAAGGCAAAATTCGTATTAGCGCACCGATCAATGCGGGTAAGCAGTTTTTACGCCGCGTCTTTTTCGACTTTATGCTTGAGTATCCAGAGATTCAACTGGATCTTAACTTTTCCAATAGCTTGATAGACATTGAAGCGGAAGGCATGGATGTGGTGTTTCGGGTCGGGAACCCCGTGGTCGAAAATTGGATTGCACGGCCGCTCACCGATATTCACTTCATTTTGTGTGCCAGCCCTGACAGTGACTATCACGATGTTCGCTCTCCTAGTGATCTGAGTGGTAAACCGGTGGTGATTTGTCATCCGATGACGGTCTGGGAGCTCACACACCATCAAACGGGGGAGGCGTTTGATTATCAAGCCACCACGGGCATACGTGCCGAAGTGGATGAAATTGAAATGTTAACCCATGCCGTGCAGGCCGGGTTTGGCATCGGCTATATTCCTGATTATTCCGCGCTACCTTTGATAGAGCAGGGTGAATTACAGCGCGTGTTGCCGCAATGGTGCAGTCGAGCGCGTACGCTATTTTTGCTCTATCGAGACCGAGAACAGGTGCCTTTGCGCGTTCGATTGCTGGTGGAATTTGTTCTCGCGCGTTTTATGTCCTCCTAGTGTGTAACCGGACATACAAGGGCTGATTTCCGATATAAAAGGGGCCACGTTTCAGTGGCCCCAATGGGTACGATTTTTCGATTAATCGCTATGATGCGTGTGCGCTGGCGACAACTCGGTGGATGCCGGCGTGATGGTTTTGGCTAAGAACAGATACATAGCAGGTACCACGAACAGGGTGAACAAGGTGCCCAGTGTCATTCCACTAGCAATCACTAGCCCCATAGCAAAACGGGCCCCTGCGCCGGCGCCTGAGGCAATCAATAGCGGGATCATGGCGAGCACCGTCGCTGCCGTGGTCATCAAGATAGGGCGTAAACGGATGGCGGTCGCTTCTTCAATCGCCTCACGTTTGGTCCGTCCTTCTTGCTGGAGCTGATTGGCGAACTCGACGATCAATATACCGTGTTTAGCAATCAGACCAACGAGAGTGAGCAAGCCAACTTGAGTGTAAATGTTCAAGGTAGTAAACCCTAGGCTGATAAATATCAGCGCGCCACAGACACTCATTGGCACGGTGACCAAAATAATGATCGCGTTTTTAAACGACTCAAACTGCGCCGCCAAGATCAAGAAAATCACGATTAAAGCAAAGAAGAAGGTCACGACCAGTTGCTGGCCTTCGCTCATAAACTGGCGTGACTGTCCGGCATAATCGACACTAAAGCCTGCTGGCAATTCTGTCGCCGCAATCTCTTCGAGTACACCCAGCGCTTCCCCCAAAGGCACACCAGGGCGCGGTACACCAGAAATTTTCACCGCATTCAGCTGCTGAAAACCGCGCAATGCTTGGGGCTGCACACTTTCTTCTAAGGTCACTAGCGTTGACAGTTGAACCAATTCACCGTCTTGGTTGCGGGTATAAAACTGGCGCAATTGTTCTGGCGTGAGACGTTCATTACGTGCAACTTGGGGGATCACTCGATAAGAGCGGTTTTCCAGTGAAAAGCGTCCCGCATCAGCCCCGGATAACAATGAGCCCATATCCGCGGCAAGCTGTTGCATGTTCACACCCATCAAAGCGGCCTTTTCACGGTCGATGTTGACCGTTTGTTTGGGGCGGTCAATGCTCAGATCGGTATCGACGAAGATAAACCGCCCCGTTTGCATTGCTTTGCCCACGATATTGTTCGCCACTTCATTAATCGCTTCAAAGGGTTGTGTTGAACCGATAATAAATTCAACCGGCGTCCCGCCCCCCGGAGACGGCAGTGAAGGGGGCACCAAGGCAAAGCTACTTAAGCTCGGTTGGCTGTCCATAAAGGGTTGGATTTCGTTTTCCAAGATCGCTTGGGTACTGCGCTCTCGCTCATCCCATGGCGCAAGTACAATACCCGCGATTGCGTTGTTGGTGCCGCCAGAGCCATTGATAATAAAGACGTTGTCGATTTCTGGTACATCGTCAATCAGTCGGTTTAATTCGTCAGTACTGGCAGACAACGCATCTAGCGTGGTTTGGCTGTCGGCTTCGAGTATGGAGAACACAAACCCTTGGTCTTCAGCGGGCTCAAGCTCAGAAGGACTGGTGATAAACAAGAAATAGCAAGACACTAAAACAATCGCACCAAACGTGAGGATCACCGCATTGGTATTCAACAAGCTATGGAGTGTGCGTTGGTAGCGATGATGCAATCGGTCAAACTGCTTATCCAGCCAGTGCTCAAGGGAGCGCTCTTGGGTCGCTTTGTCCGCCTGATAGGGCTTGAGCACATAGGCACACATCATGGGCGAGAGCGTAAGCGCCACCACACCGGATAAGATCACCGACGCAGCGAGGGTAAAGGCAAATTCAACAAACAGTACCCCGGTTAAGCCACCAACAAAGCCGATGGGCAGGAATACCGCGACCAAGGTGGTCGACATGGTGATAATCGGCCACGCCAGTTCGCGCGCGCCCTCAAGCGCAGCTTGTGTTCGGCTTTTGCCTTCTTCGATATGGCGGTGCACGTTTTCAAGCATGATAATCGCATCATCGACCACCACACCGATTGCAAGCACCATGGCAAGCAGTGTCAGTAGGTTGATGGAAAACCCTAGCAGCCACATTAAAAAGAAGGTGCCGATGAGCGATACGGGGATCGCGACCGCAGGAATAATCACTGAGCGTAACGACCCCAAAAAGCCGTAAATCACAAACACCACGATGGCTAGGGCGAGAATAATCGATATCACCACTTCATCAATGGCGTTATCAATATACTCGGTTGAGTCATAGGCGATATAGGCCGATAACCCTTGAGGCAATTGGGTGGTAATGTCGGCATCCCACACCTGATTCACCGCCTCAATAACATCCAGCGCGTTGGCATCTGGCGAGACTTCGATGCCGATAAAGGTGGCATCAAGCCCATTAAAGTTCACCGATGTTTGGTAACTTTCGGCGCCGAGCTCAACGGTCGCCACATCACTCAAACGCACGACAGATTGGCCATCGCTGCTGATCACTAAATCTTCAAATTGTTTCACGTCATGAATGTCAGTGGCAGCGTTCAAATCAATCGCCACGTCTTGGCCTTTGGTGCGCCCCAGCGTAGCAAGCACATTATTGCTGCGCAGGGCGGCAATCACATCCGTGCCTGTGAGATCGTAAGCGGCCATTTTGACCGAGTCGAGCCAGATCCGCATCGCAAAGCTACTGGCACCCAACACATCAGCACGCTGCACACCCGGAATCGTCGACAGCTGTGGCTCGACCACCCGGACCAAGTAATCAGTAATTTGATTGTCGGTGAGGACGTCAGAGTAGAAGGCGAGGTACATTGCCGCGACGGTTTCCCCTACCTGCAGGGTAACGACGGGCTCACGGGCATCATCAGGTAGCTCTGAGCGCACCTTATTCACCTGTGCGGCAATTTGCGTGAGTGCTTCATTCGGATCGTAATCGAGACGCAAGTAGGCCTCAATGGTGCTCACACCGGCGGTTGAGGTCGAGACTAAGTAATCAATCCCTTCGGAGGCAGCAATTTCACGCTCTAGCGGCGTCGTGATAAATCCTTGAATCAAGTCGGCATCTGCACCGATATAAGTGGTAGAGACACTCACCACCGCATTTTTAATCTCGGGGAATTGGCGCACATTCATGTCCGTGATAGCGCGTAAGCCGAGCAAGATAATGAATAAGCTCACCACGGAGGCCAACACGGGTTTCTTGATAAAGACGTCGGTAAATCGCATCGAATCGCTCCTATTGATTCACAACGTTGGGATCAAGATCTTCGCTCGGCTGAACACGTTCGTTGTCACTGATCTTGATGTTGCTGCCGTTACGGAGCTTGAGGAGGCCGGAGGTAACGATACGGTCACCGGGTTGAAGACCTTCTTTAATCACAATCATGTCACCGCGTCGCGCGCCTGTTTGCACAAAGCGCTGTTGGACCGTCAATGCATCGTCTTGCTCTTGGATCACGAAGACTGCGTTGCCATACGGATTAAATTGAATCGCGCTTTGTGGTGCCAGCAAGACATTTTGCGTTTCTTCACCTTGATCAAGACTCACGCGTGCGAACATGCCTGACCGTAAAATGGCATCTGGGTTGTCAAAGGTGGCTTGAATGTCGACACTGCGACTCGAGGGCGTCACAACCGGCGAAATTGCAGTCACTGTGCCGGTAAAGACCTCGTCGGGCTGTGCGCTAATCGTGGCAGAAACGGTTTGGCCATTTTTTAGCGTGCTGAGCTGCTGCTCGGGTAAGGTAAAGTTGAGGTGGATGGGGGTCACTGACGTGAGTGTCGCAACGGCTGTCCCCGGTGCAATGAGTTGGCCAAGACTGACTTCTCGGATGCCAATAATGCCGTCGAAAGGCGCGGTTAACGCCTTTTGCTCGATGCGCGCTTTTTGGCTGTCGACGGCGGCAATCGCTTGTTTGGCTTCACTTTCTTTGCGCTTTAGCTCAGATTCAGAGACATTTTTATCTTTAAACAGCCGTTGATAGCGTCTCAACTCAAGTTGGGCAAGCTCAGCGACGGACTCGAGCCGACGAAGCTCTGCTTCATCAACACTGGCATCCAAGGTGACCAGTAATTGTCCCTTTTTCACCGATGTCGCATTGTCGAACAAGATATTGTTGACGATGCCGCTTGCCTCGGTAGTTAGCTGGGTGTCATTAATGGCCGCAAAACTACCAATGGTGGTTTGTTGTTCACGCCAAGGGTGCGTTGAGACTGTAGTGGCCGTCACGGTGACCGTAGGGGCAGGCATGTTGTCAAAGAATTGGTTCATAAAATGATTGCCTATTGCTTTGTAAGCAAAAATTCCCCCAAAAACGAGCCCACATGCGACTAACATAATAATCAAACGTTTTATCATAAAAATCCCTGAACAGAATTGCTGTCACCACCCTTGGCTTTTTAGTACAGACGAAGGCGCAAAAGGTTGATTTAACCAATAACAAATATCGAACTGACCAATACAAACCTTATCACTGTTTGGTTCAGTCATTGGTGGTAAATTGATGATCTTGTGGATTAGCTCAGGTCAGTGTCATCAGCGAAGCCGAATAAGGAGAACGTCGATGCTACTCAATGCAAATAGCACGGTAACGGAAGCAGCGCTGCGTGCCGTGGCGCATATGCCAACGCGCAGTTTGCCGGTGCTGCTGGATAACAGCTTTAGCCAAAAACTGACCGATGCCGACTTGATGCGCATCGCGGTGTTGTTGGCCCAAAAAAGCGCTGATGAAGGAGGGTGCCCCATCGGTGCGGTGATTGTTGACAATGAGACACGTCAAATCGTCGGTAAAGGGCACAATACCTTGGTACAAGAAAATCATCCCTATAATCACGGTGAAACGGCGGCGATACGCGATGCTGGGCGAATTGATTTTAGCCAAACAACCTTGTTTACCAGTTTAAGCCCATGCGATGTGTGCGCGGCACTGATCACCATGCGCGGTTTCTCTCGAGTGGTGGTGGGGGATGTCACTAGTGCGAGCGGTAACGAGACGATGCTGAAAGAGAAAGGGGTGACGGTTGATGTGCTGGAAGATCCGCAGGGCATTGCGCTGTATCAGCAATTTCGATCCGCGTACCCCGAACAAGAGTTAGAAGATTGGCAAGGTGTAAGTGCCGTCAAGGCACGTTTAGCAAAGCGTGAATGAGAGGAGAACGACATGGATGTTGCGATTGGTCCGACAACGGATGCTAATTACAGTCAAAAGCTGACCCAAGAAAATATGACCCCTTATTATGAAGCGAGGAAAATCGCTTGGAACTCTCAGCAGTTTATAGAGAGTTGGCGAGTTTTCGATAATTATGAAATTCGCCATGAGCGAAAGCGTTGTGGCGTAATTCGTTTGAAGGCAGACGGTGAAACGCTTTTTATCCGCGATTTACAGATAGAGCCGAGTAAGCAGCGGCAAGGGATCGGCCGCGAGGCAATCGCTTGGGCGATCGCTTATGCTCAAACGTCTGGCTATGCGCATTTAGCCTTGCGTGTTTTTGCAGAAAATCCAGCCGTTTCATTATATCAAGCGCTGGGGTTTGTGGAGACAGGGCGCAGCCGAGATGCGGTTCTCACGCTTTCGTTGTCGTTAACCGCAACGTCCGAATAAATAGCAAAGCGCTTGAGCATGTCGATAGAGATGGCATGCTAGTCTTATAGACAGCGTAGTGAGTCAACATAGTGAGTGGTTGGATGACCCATTGGACACAAGCGTGTATTGCGATTTGGCTAACTCTTTTCTCCTTTCAACTATGGGCCGCACCATCGACCTCAGAGCCACTCAAGGTTTGTGTGGGTGACGGTAGCCCTTGGCCGCCATACACCTATTGGCAGGGAGAAACGCGCCAGCAAAAAGCGGACACTTTGACGGGGTTTGCCACAGACTTGGTTTTGTCTGCCCTAGAGAGTAATGACATTACCTATCAACTGGTCTTCATGCCTTGGGCGCGCGTGCAGCATGAATTGGCGCGAGAGTCGGGTCGCTGCGATCTGACTTGGGATGCAAGTTACAAACCCGAGCGAGCGCAATATAGTCGCTTTACGCAGCCACTCTATTCGATATCCTTGGGTTATCTGTACGTGGGCGCACCTGACACACAAGCACAACCGAATTTATCGGCGACACAATCGGTTTGTGGTGTGAACGGCTATAACTATGCCGCATTTGGCGACAACCCCCGACCGAGGTTTGAAGCCAATACCTTGCAGCAAGCCTTGCGGATGTTAGAGGCGGGGCGTTGTCGCTTTCTTGCCAGTGAAATCGAGCCCGTTTTAGGGGGAATACGGCTCGAGCTCTATCAGTTCTCACGCGATCTCGCTTACATCGCGCTGCCCAACCCGAAAGCATTTCATGCTCAAGTGAGCCGATATGCGCCACAAGCGAATGACTTAGTGGCGCAGATTGACGCGTATTTGGACAGTGCGGCTCAACGTGGTGAGTTACAAGCGCTCCGTGCACAGTATTTTCAGTCAGTTACCTCGCAGCCCTAGCCGTAACCAACGTCAGAGTAATGCGTTATCGTGTGCTACGCACAGAGGGTAGAGGGCGCTTGGCCCAGCGTGTGGACAGCTTGGTCGTTGCTAAGTGAGTGTGTAGCTTTTTAGCATATCGATGATAGGTCACTTGACGACCCGAGTGAAAACTCACCTTGAGTACCATGTTTCTCTCCTTGTGATTAACGTTGCGATAAAGTTACATTTTTATTCCAAATAAGTGTATTTAATTATTCTTAAGTCACATAAGAAAGCCTAATAGTGAATATGGGCGTACTATAACCTAACGGATCTGTGCCCTTAGGCTTGGATGGAGACGAATAAGCTAACTAATAAGGAAGATCATGACAGGGACGCCACCACTTTCAGGTCAACAGACTGCGCTGCTTCAAAGCCTCAAAGCGCACGGTATTTCAGTAAAAATATACCGCCATCAGCCTGTCTATACGTGTGAACAAGCAGACGCGCTCGGTTTGCATACTGATGCAAACCCGACCAAGAACTTACTGTTGAAAGATAGAAAGGGTAAACAGTTTTTCTTGGTGGTGTTACCGGGCAAAGCCACCGTTAATTTAGCCGGATTGAGTGAAGCCTTGGGCACGTCTCGCTTATCGTTTGCTTCATCGCAGCAACTCGACACCTATTTGCAGGCGCAATCAGGTGCCGTATCGGTATTTGATGTGATGAATGATCCTGAGCATCGCGTTAGTTTGGTGATCGCGAATGCGATATGGCAAGTCCAAGCGGTGGAATGCCAGCCTTTTTGTCATGATCAAACTTGGGTCATAGCCACGCAAGATCTCGCTCGCTGGCTACACGGTATAGGCCGAAGGTACCAAACGGTAGATCATCAGTAAGTTGATGAAACCTCATAGTTTTGTAACATAACTTATACAATGTTGACGAAAAAAAGCGCAAACAGTTGCGTATGGGTGAAAACAAATAGAAATGAGACTGGTTATCGTTTATGTTCCAATGCGTTCAAATAATCGTTAGCTACAGGAAGTCTCATGTTGAAGAAACACCCACTTGCCGTTTTTGTGGCTGTCGCGCTGTCACCCCTTAACAGTACAGCCGCAACCAACCCGACAGAACCCGTTGATGAAGTCTATGTGGTTGAAGGCCATCAGGCACGTTTTAAGGCTAATAGCAACGAAACGGCGATGCGAATGGATGTCAGCCAACTAGAAACAGCGG
Source organism: Salinivibrio sp. SS2 (assembly GCF_001722075.1). NCBI lineage: Bacteria > Pseudomonadati > Pseudomonadota > Gammaproteobacteria > Vibrionales > Vibrionaceae > Salinivibrio > Salinivibrio sp. SS2. Next base: position 24,812 of record NZ_MEBP01000064.1, read on the forward strand.
GCCAAGTGGCTGTGATGGATCAAACGCTGATTCAAGAGCAAAACGCCACGACACTAGGAGATGTGTTGGTAAATGACGCCAGCATTGGTGTAGGTGGTACGGACCGCAATCGTGAGATTTTCATGCTTCGTGGTTTTGAACTTGATACCGGAACAGGCTACCTGCGTAATGGCCAGCAGCAATGGTCTTATTATCGTCATCCTGTTGAGCTGATGGAACGCGTTGAGGTGTTAAAAGGGCCAGCAGGTTTGCTCTATGGCAAGTCCGCACCGGGCGGTCTGGTGAATATGGTCACCAAACGACCAACAGCTGCGTTCCAAGCGTCAATCAGTCAGAAAGTCGGTACTAACGATTATCAACACACCGTCGCCGATGCGTCGGGTTCTCTCAACGAGAGCGGCACCTTACGTGGTCGGATGGTACTATCGAAACAAAGCGAGGGCTCATCACGTCGCTATTTAGATGGCAGTGAACCTGAGCTCGACCGCCAAATTGCAGGCTTGATGCTAGATTACGACATCACGCCTGATACCCAGCTTTCTCTTCATTATGATCGCGTGATTGATGACAGTAATAGCGATAACGGCGCCAACATCATCAATGGTAAACCGCAACTGGGTAGCCAATTTATCTGGGAAGCGCCTTGGTCGTTCATGGACATTGATGTTGAGAACTACGGAGTCGATATTGTCAGCCAATTAACGCCGGATTGGAAAGTAAAATCAGGCTACAATCGCCAAGACTACAAACGTCATTACCATGAAGGATTCGGACAGCGCGAAACGTACGACGCGAATACCCAATCGTTCAAATACTTTGCCATGGACCGTCACGACAATTGGGTACTGGATACGGCTTATCTTGATGTCACCGGTGCATTTCAGTTCGGAAATATCGATCACCAGGTGCTGATTGGCGCCAATGCGCTGCGTAATGACTATGTCGGTCAGCGTGTAATGAAGAAAAACCAAACAGCCGTGATTGGTGGTGCGTATCCGGAGCCGGATATTCATTATGGCACAGCAACTGCGCGTGATCCTGAGCCTACTGATTCCATTGGCTTTTATGCGCAAGACTTAATGACATTGAATCCACAATGGCAGCTGCTTGCAGGGCTTCGCTACGATCGCGAGGATAACGAGACGGATACGTATTATAACGTGTTGCCTAAAGCCGCGGTAATGTATCATCCGTCACCGGAACAAACCCTGTACGTGACCTATTCCGAGAGCTTTGAGCCAAAAAATCCGGTTGATAGTGATACCGATATTAATGACGGCATGGCGCTAAAGCCGGTGAAGGGTAAGCTTTACGAGTTTGGCTATAAACAATCGTTATTGAACGACCAAGCGTTATTCAGTGCCGCCTTGTTCCAAATTGAACAAGAAAATAAAGTGGTCAAAGAGGCAATCACCGGACAAGGCAGTCTCACTTCACGCACCACTCAATTAGGTAAACAAACGCATAAAGGGGTTGAGGTCAGCCTTGCCGGTCAAGTGACTGACAGTTGGTCAGTGCATAGCTCAGCGACGTATTTAGATGCACGCATCGAAGACCCGTTCAATCCTGCGAACGATGGCAAACAGCCTGCCGATACGCCAGAGTGGGGCGCCAGCATTTGGTCTCGCTATGATGTCGATAACCAAACCTATGTGAACGTAGGTGCGCGTTATGTCGGTGATCGTTATGGCGATATGAAAAATACCTATCATAAGCCAGGTTACACCACCGTGAATGCAGGTGTGGGCCATACCATCAAAGCCGGTGAACAAACGGACTTGAAACTGAGTGTGAATGTTGAAAATCTCTTCAACGAAAGCTATCTCGCTGGTGGTGTACAAAATAAAACCACGTTGGGCGAAGAGCGCAAAGTCGTCCTCGGCGCGTCATTACACTTCTAACTTCACGCATCATTAATTACCGAGGCTCAGCATTGCTGGGCCTTTTTTGCGTTATCGCCGCCATATCGACTTAAGTTGAATAGCGCAAGCTTGATGACATGCTAGGTTGATCTAGTTATCTAGACAAAGTCAGCAAGGAGCGCGTTATGTCAGCCAGTAACATCTATGAGCTTGGCTTGGACAAAAGTCCAGCCAACTATCAAACACTGAGTCCACTTTCTTTCCTCGAGCGAGCCGCTAGCGTCTATCCAGATTATCCGGCTAGCGTTCATGGTCATCTATGTTGGAGTTGGCAGCAAGTGGATCAGCGATGCCGTCAATTTGCCTCGGCATTACGTCAAGCCGGCATCGGGCTAGGTGATACGGTATCGGTGATGGCCCCCAATCTGCCCGAAGTGTTTGAGTTGCATTTTAGCGTGCCGATGACAGGTGGCGTACTCAACACCATTAATACCCGGCTGGAAGCGGAAACCGTCGCGTTTATCCTCGAACATGCGGAAAGCAAAGTCTTTATCGTCGACAAAGAGATGACAGCCGTCGCAAAACGGGCGTTAAAAATGATCAAACACCGTCCGCTGGTGATTGCGATTGATGATCCGCTCTATCCACATGGCGAATGTATCAGTGAGACTACGTACGAAACCTTTTTAGCTCAAGGTGATGGTGATTATCAGTACGCATTGCCAGACGATGAATGGCAGGCCATTTCACTTAATTACACCTCAGGCACAACCGGCAATCCCAAAGGGGTAGTGTATCACCATCGCGGCGCCCATCTGAATGCGGTGAGTAATGTATTGTCTTGGAATATGGATGCGCATCCTGTTTATCTTTGGACGCTACCCATGTTCCACTGTAATGGTTGGTGTTTCCCATGGACGGTGGCTGCAACGGCGGGGGTGAGTGTTAGTCTACGGCATGTCAGGGCAGAGCCTATCTTTGATGCGATAAAAACCCACAAAGTGACCCATTTTTGCGGTGCGCCGATTGTGCTGAACATGATGAATAACGCAGATCCGGTGCTAAAAGCTGAGATTCATCATACGGTTAAAGCGATGACCGCAGGGGCGGCACCACCAGCTTCTGTGATTGAAGGGATGGAAGCGATGGGGATTGAAGTGACCCACGTTTATGGCCTCACTGAAACTTACGGCCCTTGTGTGGTGTGTGACTGGCAACACCACTGGGATCAACTCTCGCAACAAGAAAAAGCACGCATGAAAGCACGCCAAGGTGTACGGGCCCCAATGCAAGGTGGACTGATGGTTGCCGATCCGGTGACGTTTAAACCGGTGGCAAAAGATGGTGGCACGCTGGGTGAGATTTTTGTTCGCGGTAATATTGTGATGAAAGGCTACCTAAAGAATCCGAGCGCGACGGAAGATGCCATGAGTAACGGCTGGTTTCGCACTGGCGACTTAGCGGTATGGCATGCCGATAATTACATCGAAATCAAGGACAGACTCAAAGACATTATCATTAGTGGCGGGGAGAACATTTCCAGTATCGAAGTAGAAGATGTCCTGTACCGTCACCCTGATATTGAAGAAGTGGCGGTGATTGCGATGCCCGATGAAAAATGGGGTGAGGTCCCCTGTGCGTTTGTTAAAACGACTGAAGCATCCGCCGTCACCGAAGCCGATATTATTGCTTTTTGTCGAGAACAAATGGCGCACTTCAAGGCGCCGAAAAAAGTGATCTTTACCGCGCTCCCGAAAACATCGACGGGCAAAGTGCAAAAGTATGTGCTTCGTCGTAAAGTCACTGAAAAGTCAGTGTAAATCATCAAGCGGTGGCGAGAAAACGCCACCGCTAACTCACCGCTATAGCAGGGCGAGGATCGCCTCGGCACTGGAGACGTCAAAGCTTTTTGGCGCTTCAAGGTTCAAATGCGTGACGATGCCATTGTCAATCACCATCGCATAGCGCTGCGAGCGAATACCCCCAAACTTCCCTGAGTCCATTTCCAGGCCTAGCGCTTGGGTAAAGCTGCCATCACCGTCGGCCAGCATATGAATCTGATTGGCGTTTTGTGCTTCGCCCCACGCCTGCATCACAAAGGCATCATTAACGGAGACGCATGCAATCATATCGACGCCTTTTGCTTTAATCTCATCCGCCTTCACCACAAAGCCCGGTAAGTGCGACTCTGAACAGGTTGGGGTAAAGGCACCCGGCACCGCGAACAGCACAACCTTCTTGTTGGCGAAAAGGTCAGGAATATCGTGGGTTTGCATTCCTTCAGCAGTGAGTTCGCTGAGTGTGGAAGTGGGTAAGGGTTGTCCTTGCTCAATCATGGTGACTCCTTGTTAAGTCATAGCAAAAAAGCACAATCTACCGTACCAGTCTACGCCTAACGCTTTGATAAAAATACCGACAATAACTGCGGGTTTTCGCGATTTTGCCTGCAAAATAGCCGCTTTTTCCGCTTAACTGGTCTTACCAATTAAGTTCTCCTTTATCTCACATATCGGCCCTCTATAATCCGCCCTCTTTAACATCTTGTTGTAATCGACTGATTTGACATGGTGTTTACCAATAATTAACATCTGTAACTCAATATTAAAACAAGACCTCGGAGGTCTGACTAGTGAACAAGAAGCAGTATTCTCTCATTGCGCTCAGCGTATTTGCAGCAACCCAAGCCTACGGTGCTGGGTTTCAAGTATCCGAGCAATCAGCGTCAGGGCTAGGGCGCGCTTTTGCAGGCGACGCCGCGGTGGCTGATAATGCCGCGGTATTGGCACGTAACCCCGCAGCCATGATGCGATTTGACCGCGCCCAATTATCTGGAGCATTGACCCTGATTGATCCCGATGTTGATGTAAAAGATCGCACCAACAATGAATATGCCAAAGATGTGGCGCCGATGAAGGTCGTCCCTGCAGGCTTCTATGTTAGTCCGCAAGAGGGTAAATGGACGTGGGGGATTGGCCTATTCACCACCTATGGTATCGCGACGGATTACCCTGACGATATTCAAGCAGGCGACTTGGCCGGCGACACCGATTTGCTCTCAACCAACTTAAACCCGGCGATAGCGTATCAAGTCACCCCTGAATTAAGCCTCGGCGCGGGCGTTAACCTCACCTATGCCAAAGCAAAGTTAACCCGTCATAAAGGGGCGCTTGCGCCTTATTTGAACAATAAGAACAGCGTTACTAGCAATAATCCATCCGATAAATTGATTGGTCTAGAGGGTGAAACCTTTGGGTATGGTTGGAATCTTGGTGCGTTGTACGAAATCAATGAGAATCACCGTTTTGGTGTTGGCTATCGCTCTAAGGTGGACCTCGATTTTGATGATGGCACCTTTGATAGTTACGACAGTGGCCGCGCGACCTCGGCGTCGGTAAAAGGGCGCCTCGAGCTGTCTTTGCCGTCTTACTGGGAAGTGTCAGGCTTTCACCAACTGACTGACGCGTTTGCCGTCCACTATAGCTATCAACACACCAATTGGAGCAGCTTTACTGAGCTGCGCGCCACCTCTGATGAATGTACCGACAATAAGGTGTGTTTTGTTAAAGACGAGTCGTACAAAGATAACGACCGTTGGTCAATCGGTTCGACGTATCAGTTTAATCAACACTGGACGGGCCGCCTTGGCTTTGCCTATGACGAACAAGCCGGTGAAGCCACGCTGAGTATCCCAGACGCTGACCGTTATTGGTATGCCACAGGTTTGACCTACCAATACGATAACGATCTCAGCATTGATGCTGGCTTTGCCATCGTACGTAGCCGTGACGGCTCATTCACAGAAAAAAATGCGCTGAAACAAAACCTCGAGTTTGATTCTAACGGAACGGCTTACATCAGCTCTGTTCAGCTTAATTACCAGTTCTAACCGGGATATCATGATGCTTAAAACACAATTAAAATTGTCAGTCTTGGCAACCGCGATCATCTTGGCTGGGTGTGGCGACGAAAATGCCAGTGATACCAACACACCTCAATTTGAAAGTTATATTCAAACCGCCATTGACCGACCCACTTCGGTTGACTTTACCTTGCAAGGTGCTAATGCAGCAGTGCCTGTGCCTACCTTTTTGCTGATGGACAGTGAAGATGGCACGCTAAAAATACCCACGGAAGGTGACAACGCGCTTACCAACCCAAAGGCTGCCATGAATACCATGGATGGTTGGTCAACCTCGATGCCTTTGGTCTTTAATTTCCGTGGCGCAGGCCTCAATTCAGGGCTTGTGACTAATGGGGTTTATCTCATTGAACTGACCGACTCAATGACGGGAACACCTAACGTTAAAGCTGTGCTCCAACAAGGTACCGACTTTCAAGTACTGAGCGATGCGGCCAGTGACACACTGACGGTGTTGCCTGTTAAGGATCTCAACGCCAGCAGTGAGTACATTATTGCTATAACCGATGATATTCAGGACGTAAATGGCGATCCGATTGGCATGCCATCGAGCTATGCGGGATTAAAATCCCAGACTGTCACTTATGAGAACTCACTACTTGAAGCACCAGAAGCGGTGATTCAGGGAGTTGAAAAATTGGTCGCTGCCGCAGAAGGTGTTGATCCGAGCAAAATCGTCTACTCCACCTGGTTTTCAACTCAATCGGTAGGTGACAGCTTAAACTACACCAAGCTAGCGACGGCGGCTGGGTTTGATGCTGGAAGCCTAGCTGCAATATGGAAAGCGGGCGCCAACCCTAATAATGCTGATTTATCGAATGCCTACACCATCGACATTACCAGCACTCAGGACTATGACACGGCATTGGACGCCGATGCCCAGTTTACCCAGTACTTTGATCCCAATGATGCCGATAATATTAAGGATATACTCAAAACAACGTTTAGCGGCGTTAATGTGAGTAAAGGCACCATCAAGCTACCTTACTATCTGGAAACGGATAGCAACTGGAATAGTCAGCCGTTTGAGTCAGCCACCCCTAGCTTGGTCAAGGTACTGAATGCGCTGCAAGACCCTGAACAGCAGGCGACCATCACTGCTCAGTTGACAGGCGCGGGTGTCGACGTCGCTGTATTAACGGGTAACGATAAACCACAGATCGTCAACGAGCTTTTTAAGCTGGCCGGCGTGACGCTGACCAAAGCTGATGGCAGTCAATTAGACCCTGAGCGCATTATTACCCGTTATAGCCCTGTACCGCAGATTAAATCGGTACAAGAGGTACCTTTCTTGCTGTTTACACCAGCAACGGTTGGTAGCGATACCCAACTCACGGTTTATCAGCATGGGATTACCTCGGCAAAAGAAAATGCTTACTTCTTTGCGCCTAACTTTGCTAATGCCAATCAAGCCATTATGGCGATTGATTTGCCGCTTCATGGTGAGCGTAGCTTAGATGCGAAGCGCTCTGCCAACGTAGATGTGACAGCGTACCTGAACCTTAACAACTTGGCTGTTGCGCGTGACAATGTGCGCCAAAGTGAGTTGGATGTAATGGGTGTGCGCGCAGCTTTGACCCGCACCGAATTGGCGGGTGGATTCGCGGGGACGCCATTAGCGGCGATGTCGTCTTTCACGACCTCGGCACCACGCTTGCTAGGTCATTCGCTGGGCGGTATTGTTGGCACCACCGCGTTTGCGGCGTCTAACCGTGATAACGCGGTAACAGGAGTTGGCCCTTACTATGATTTCTCTGCGCTAAGCGTCGCGAATTCTGGGGGACAAATTGCTAACTTGCTGCTCGGGTCAGACTCGTTTGGTCCTTTGATTAAGCACAGTGTTGCTTTTAAAGGCAGTGCCGCTTACCAGACCTTTGCCGGCGACAATTGTACGCTCGATAATAGCGCAGAAAACAATGTGATCTGCTACAAGACCTTCGAGGTAGCCGGTTCAGCAAGTGCAAATGCTCAGGTTCAGGGTTTGATTCAGCAATTTAGCTATGCAGCCCAAACCTTGCTCGATACCGTCGATCCATATACAAATGCAAGCTATATTACTGGCAAAACCACGCCGATTTATATGCTGCAAGTTGATGGTGATGATACGGTCCCGAACGACGTTGCTAATACCTTCGCTGGCTCTGAGCCATTAGCCGCGAAACTTGGCCTACCAACCATCAATACCAGCTCACCCGCTGCACAAGGTGACCAGAACTTTGTTGACTTTGCCGGTACTAACGCTAGCCATAGCACCTTTATCTTCCCGCAATCGGCGAAGCTTGCAGAACAAGCCGTGCACGCTGAAATGATCCGTCAAGCGGTTGATTTTGGTGGAAACGCCAGCTTGGATAGTATTGATAACTCAAACGGTGTGTTGAACTAACCGACGCGTTATCGTAAAGGTTGTTACCAAACTAAAGCGGCCTCGGCCGCTTTTTCTTATTATCCTTTAGTTAGGCAGCGTTGATTAGCGCCATGAGTGAATAGCCACACCCTTGGTCACTATTTCTTTGCCTTGGTTTCACGTAAACTATTCTCAATTCCATCTTGTTGAATCGAATGATGCTTATGTCTTCTTTACACGCTTTTCCCAATGTTCATCAGACTTACCACGCCCATGTTTACTATGAGGCCGACACCGAAGCGCAGGCGGATATTATCTATCAAGCAGCCGCTGCATCGTCGCTGCCCATCGACCTTGGCCGTTTTCATCGCAAATGTGTCGGCCCACACCCAAAGTGGAGCTTTCAAATCGCTTTTGACAACGCTGCGTTCGATGAGGTGATGGCATGGATTGAGGCGCATCGGGGCGATTTAACCGTGTTTTTGCATGGCGTGACGGGCGATGACTACATAGATCACACTGACCATGTCGGTTGGATGGGTTCGTCTGTTGAACTCAATCTGGCCATGTTTAAGCCCAAGCGATGAATACGTTTCTTAACTATCCGGCGCTCCTAATTTGGCATGGCGATGACGAACTCTCGTTTGCCTCCGATCCGGCGTCGCTTAAGGCGCTGAGCGAAAACGTGATCACAGAAGACGATCGGCTGGTGGATAGCCAAGGCATTTGCTGGTTGAGCCAAGACGGGGGGCAGCACTGGCAGCCAAGCGGGCACGTCATGCCACTTGAGCAGCTCGTGGCGCGTGTCCAAGCGCATTATGCGCAGCTGGGTCAATGCTGTGTGGGAAAAATCCAGTTTAAAGATAGGGCCGCTGCCATCAAAAGTGTGGTTACGGCCCCTGAGAATTAACGGTTGTCAGCAATCCGACGTGACACTTTTAACGAAAAGTGCGGACGAATACGCTTGATGTTCAAGCGCTGCTTGTTACGCAATCGAATGTGGCAGAGCTCAAGTATCAAACCAAATGCCATCGCAACGTATACGTAGCCTTTGTTGATATGAATACCAGCACCTTCGGCCATCAGCAGCAAGCCCAATAGCACCAAGAACAGCAAGGCCAAGGTTTTAAACCCAGGATAACGGCTGACCAGATTATTCACGGGCTCGGCCGCGATCATCATAATGATGGCGGCGGTAATAATGGCGGCGACCATCACGGGTACATCTTGGGTGAGACCGACCGCAGTGATCACTGAGTCCATTGAGAACACCGCATCTACCGCAACGATTTGCAGCAAAATGACTGCCATGCCGGTGCGCACTTGTGTCGAGTGGCTCACGGGCTCGCCATGACCCAACCATGCCCACAGCTCTTTGGCACTTTTTAGCAGCAAAAAGCCACCACCAAACAGCATGATAAGGTCTTTACCGGTAACCGGTTCCGTTCCAATCGTAAACAGTGGCGCAGTCAACGACATGACCCATGCGATGGAGAGCAGCAAGCCAATCCGGCTCATCACGGCGAGACCAATACCCAAGGTACGCGCGAAGCGGCGTTTCTCTTTGGGGAGACGCTCACACAATACGGAAATAAAGACTAAGTTATCAACACCCAATACCACTTCAAGGGTCAGAAGGGTAAAAAAGACCACCCAGGTTTGGGGTTCCATAAAGAGTGTTAACATACGATTACCTCCTCGTTAAAGGAAGCGGGGGAGGGCATAAAACGACATCGGTCGCTGTCCATGGATTGTGATTACCTCTGTGACTAAAGAGCGCTTATATAAGCACCAGTTTGGCGCCTTGGCAAGCAGAAAAACAGCGAGTTGACCAAAAATTGACAAAGCATGTAAACGATCAAACTTGTTGCTGAGTAAGACTTATCATGTTGGATTTAAAGAGGGAATAACGATGAAAAGAGGCTGGATGATTGGGTTGTTGTCCTTAATGTTGACCGGATGCTTAGGCATGCCAAAACAAGTCACGCCAGTAACAAACTTTGAGGTTAGCCGCTATTTAGGCACTTGGTATGAAGTGGCGCGACTGGATCACTCGTTTGAACGAGGATTGTCGGATGTGACCGCGACCTATTCGATGCGTGAAGACGGTGGCGTGAAAGTAATTAATCGTGGCTACAGCCGTGAAGAGGGAAAATGGCAAGAAGCGGAAGGCAAGGCGTACTTCGTTGAAAATGATAAAACGGGATACCTGAAGGTTTCATTCTTTGGGCCTTTCTATGGGTCGTATGTGGTGTTTGAGTTGGATGATGATTACCAATATGCCTTTATCTCGGGGCCTGACCACGATTACCTATGGCTGCTATCGCGCACGCCAACCGTCTCGGAGTCGGTAAAAGAACAGTTTATTGCAGCGGCGAAACAGCGGGGTTTTGCCACTGAAGTGCTGATTTTTGTCGATCACACTCGCACGGATCCCAAACATAAGAGCAATGAGCAGTAAAAGAGAAGCATCATGCGAAAAACAGACAAGAAGTATGACAAAGCGATTCGAGAGGCACTTACAGAGGTTTGCGAGCTCACGATGGAGAATATCGCGGGGTTCGAGTGGTTGACGCATGAGGTGAATTATCAGCGTTTTCCACAAAGCTTAATCGTGCGGCTTATGTTTAAAGACCAACAGACGCTAGCCAGCTTTAAACGGAGTGATGACTACCAAGCCGTTCTGAATGATATACAAACTCGCCTCACTGCTGCAGGGGTCACACTGAAAAACATCAATCAACATATTGAGTTAGATACACTGTAAGGCTGTGACTACTCGCACACTTACCTTATGGCTGACAAGCTACAGTGTAAAGTCGGCCATGAGGAGGATGCTGTGTATCGACTCGATACGTCAATTTGGGTCGCTGATGGTGAAGCAGTCCCTTTCTTTACCTTGCCCTATACCACGCGCATGGTAGTGGTGAGGCTTGCCGACCAATCCCTGTGGATTCACAGCCCGATAAAGCTTATCGATGCATTACGCACTGAGCTAGCGTCGTTAGGGAGAGTGCGTTATCTAATCGCTCCTAACCAATTGCATCACCTCTTTTTATCCGAATGGGTTGAGGCGTTTCCTGACGCACAATTAATGGGTACCCAACAAGTGGCGAAAAAACGAGATGATCTTTGTTTTGACCACTGTTTTGAGGACGTGTCGGAGCCAGCTTGGCACGATGAGATTGCGCAATGTTTGATTACCGGCTCGCCAGTGATGACAGAATGCGTGTTTTTTCATCGACAAAGTCAAACGCTGATTGTCACTGATCTGATTGAAAATTTTCGCCCTGAGGCTTTTTCACCTTTTAAACGCAAAATTGCCGAGTGGGCAGGCGTGACAGCACCCAATGGTAAAACGCCACTCGATTGGCGATTGAGCTTTTGGTTTCACAAAGACGAATTAGCAACACATATTCGTACATTGATTCATTGGACACCGCAGCGCCTTGTCATGGCACATGGCGAAATTGTAGAAGCGGCTGTCCCTCATTTATTGCGCGCATTTTCATGGCTAGGTGAAAAGCGTCTCAATATCCCCACTCATTAAGCGAAGGAGCAACGGTATGGAAGCACGAATAAGCATTATCACGTTGGGTGTCGCTGACTTATCACGGTCGTATGAATTTTATCGCCAGTTGGGTTTTCCCACGCACAATCACCCTGAAGAAGGCATCGTGTTTTTTAGTACCGCAGGTACGCGATTAGCGTTATATCCCGCTGACGCGTTAGCCGATGATATTAAACCCGGACTCACCGTTAACGAGACAGGATTTGGTGGTATCACATTGGCGCATAACACGCGATCTAAAGAAGAGGTCGACGAGGTACTGGCGCTGGCAGAGCGTTGTGGTGGTCGGATCGTTAAACCTGCACAAGACGTTTTTTGGGGAGGCTACAGCGGCTACTTTGCCGATCCGGATGACTATCTTTGGGAAGTGGCTTATGGCGATTGTTGGCAATTTGATGATAACGGCAGCCTTGTCTTGGATTAATAATCATGAACGCCGTACTGGAACAGCTGCAAATGCAGGGGACAGAGAACGACGCCCTGCAACAGGATAAAAGTAAAAAATGGCTGAATATTACGCCTGGAACCGGAAAATTCTTAGCGCTGTTAGTGGATGAAATTCAGCCTACCCGTATTTTAGAAATCGGTACATCAATGGGCTATTCAACGTTATGGCTCGCGCGCGCAGGCGGCAATAGCGTGCAGGTGGTAACGATTGAGCGCGATGAAGCAAAACACCAACAAGCGCAGCAGCACTTTAGGCAAGCCGGCATGGATAAACGGATAGATGCTAAACTGGGCGACGCGAGTGACTGGATGACTCGCCTTGAGGGACAGTTTGAACTCATTTTTCTTGATGCCGACCGAAGTCAGTACCTGTCCCTAGCGCCACGCTTGTTCCAACTCCTCAAGCCTCAGGGTGTGCTGGTAGTCGATAATGCATTATCCCACGCTGATGATGTTGCTCCTTTTAAGCGATGGCTTGAGCAACAGCCTGAACTCGATGTGGGTGTACTTCCCATTGGTAAAGGTGAGCTTGTTGCCTATTTGCGTGAGTGAAAGTTGGCAGGATAAAAAAGGCGTCCCGAAAGACGCCTTATTAGTCTCTAAACTCAGTGGTATTACGCGGCTGCTAGCGTTTGAGCTTGACGGTTTGCATGCCAGACTAAGCCAAAGCCAATAATGACCACCACGCAGGTTGACAGCATGACGGTGGTGACGGCGATCAAGCCGGCGGCTGCAAACGCAGACACCACAGCGCTCGCTACGAAGCAGACCATCATTTGCAAGAAGTTCAATAGCCCCGCAGCGGTCGCACTACAGGATTTGAAATTTTCCAAGGCGCGATTGACGACCAGTGGATAGATGGCACCGTTCGCTGCCGCGAGGAAACAGAACGGACCTAAAATTACCCAGATGTTGGTGACATCGGTACGCCAGCTGATCAAAAAGATAACCACGACACTGATAACAAACAGCTTAAGTAGCCAAGGCAAGATACTGTGATCTTTAAGCTTGTTGAGGGCATGACGACAGGCGTAGCCACCGACGACAAAAGCAATGGTTTGTGGAATATAGCTCAGACCAATATCCGCTTCGGTATAACCCATGGCTGACATCACGAACGGTGATCCTGTCAGATAAGCAAAAAATGCCGCGGAACAACCTGCGAAAATAAGCATGTTACCGATGAATTTTTTTGATTTAAAAACTTGCTGATAGTCAATTACAAGTTTATCAATAATTTTAGTATCTTGTGTGGGTTTGGAAAGGCTTTCCTTTTCTCGTAAGGTAAACGCAACAAAACCAACCCCTAACGCGAATAAAACCACAAAAATACTGCGCCAATCATATAGGGTGAGCAGGTGTGAGCCGACAAGTGGCGCCAATGCTGGCGATAATGCGACGAGCGGCATGATGGTTGCGAACACTTTCTGTCCCAGTTTTCCATCATAGCGGTCAATGACCACGGCTTGCCAAATTACCGCAGCGCTACATGCTCCTAAGGCTTGAACTAGACGTGCGCCAAGTAATAAATAAATGTTATTAGCAAAAATACACACTACAGTCGCGACTAAATAAAGGCTCAGGCCAATCAGCAGCGCGGGCTTGCGACCGATGCGATCAGACAGCGGACCATAAACCAGCTGTCCACAGGCCATCCCTAGCAAAAAGATACTTAAGGTGAGGCCGATATTGGCGGGAGAGGTCGCCAAATCGAGTCGCATCGCCTCAAAGGCAGGTAAATACATATCAGTGGCTAAAAAGCCCAGCATACTGAGCCCTGCTAGCCACAGTAGCGTCATAAACGGCACTTGCTTGTTCATTTTTTGTCTCTTGATAGAAAACTCGACATAGAGATAGTTTATGGCTGACAAAGCTGGCTGTGAAACGCTATGATTTGAACATTGCTTTCAAAAAATTTGATTTGAATGTTCTCTTACCAAGATTTTCATGTGATCGATGTGGTTGCACGGCGAGGAAGTTTCTCTGCGGCGGCCGATGAACTACACAAGGTGCCGAGTGCGGTCAGCTACACGGTACGACAGATTGAAGACAAACTGGCCGTTACTCTGTTTGAGCGACTTCACCGCCAAGTGCGGTTGACGTCGGCAGGAGAATACTTTGTGGCGCAAGCACGGGATATGCTGAAAACCATGGAAGATATTCGTCTACAAACGCAGCGAGTGGCTAATGGTTGGACACAAAGTGTCTCGTTAGCACTGGATAACGTCGTGCGCGAAGATAGCGTCAATACGTTGGTGCGGGATTTTTACGATGCGTTTCCTGATGTCGAGTTGTTGCTAACCATGGAAGTGTTTAACGGCGTATGGGATGCGTTGGCTGATGATCGAGCCGATATTGCGATTGGTGCTACGGCTGCTGTCCCAGTGAGCGGCGCGTTTCGCTATCGGGAAATGGGCACTCTGCGCTGGCGATTTGTGGTGAGCCCGTCGCATCCACTCGTCCAGTGTGTTCAGCCACTGGCTAATGATCAGCTTGCGCCGTATCCGGCTATCTGTTTGGAAGACACTTCGCGCCGCTTGCCGCGCCGTACGACATGGCTACTGGATAATCAGCGCCGCCTTACCGTCCCTAATTGGCACAGTGCCATGCAATGTTTTAAGGCCGGGCTGGGCATTGGTGTGATGCCGTCACACATGGCAGAAGACGCGATTGCGCGAGGAGAGTTGGTGGAGCTTGCCCTTGAAGAGCCGTTATTAAGCAGTCCGTGTTGTATTGCATGGCGCTCGGACAAAGAATCACCACCGGTGCGCTGGCTGCTCGATTACTTAGGCGATAAAGAGCAGCTGCAACACCAGTGGTTATAGACTAGGAGGACGGCGTATCGAGTGTACGCAAGGTATGATAGCCCGCCCAAACTCGTGAGGCGGCGGTGATTAAACAGGCTGCGCCAAAAACGCCGGCAATCCACGCCATGTATGTTGGGAAAAGGCACATCAACACAAAACTGGCGATGGTCTCCGTCCCTTCGGTGATCCCGCCGATATAATACATCGACTTGTTGGCGTAAACCGGGTTATCAATATGGTGTTTGCTGGCCATGATCGCAAACGCTAAAAAGCTTGCGCCTGTCCCCATAAAGCAAAACAGCAAAAAACTGGCGGCAATGGCGTTATTGGTTGGATCGGCCAGGGCAAAACCAAAAGGGATGGCAGCGTAGAAGATAAAATCGAGGGTAATATCTAAAAAGCCTCCCGCGTCCGTGAGCCCTTGCTCGCGGGCGAGCGCACCATCGAGGCCATCGAAAAGTCGATTAATGATAATAAACACAAGTGCTAGCCAGTACATTTGTAGCGCGAGAGCGGGCACCGCTAGCAAGCCAATCAAAAAGCCTGAGAGCGTGACGGTATCGGGTTTTACCCCCCACTTTGTGAGCTGCACCGCTGCCCGCTTCAATGGCCAACGGATCACCGCGATGGCGTAACGATCAAGCATTCTGCATCTCCTCTTGTAGTGCTGAGTCAGCTGAGCGTTTAGGCCAATTTAAACAGCGGCTCTGGTCCGCAATATCCTCGGCATCATGCGTCACAATCAACGCAGGGATGTTTCGCTGCGCAATTTGCTCAAAAACAAAGGTCCGAAAATCCCGCCGCAGCGGCTTATCCAGCTTACTAAAGGGCTCATCAAGCAAGATAGCATCGGGGGCGGCGAGTAATGCACGCAACACACTGATCCGCGCGCGCTGGCCACCCGAAAGCTGGCTGGGGGCATAATCGGCAAACTCTGCTAATTTGACATCGCCTAATGTTGCGATGGCCTGATCGCGTTTTTGCGCTTTGCGCATCGAGGATGGCAAGGCAAACGCCAAGTTTTGCCAAACATTTAAATGCGGGAAGAGTAAATCATCTTGAAACAAAATCCCGATACGGCGCTGCTCAGGCGGTAAGTGATCAAAAGGCTCACCATTTAACGTCAGTTGACCGCTGTAATGCATGGGTGGTTGGATATGCCCCGCCAATACGCTCAGCAGGCTCGATTTTCCGCAGCCACTGGGTCCCATCACAGTAAGTATTTCTCCCGGAGCGACCGAGAATGATAAATCACGCACCAAGCATTGATCAGGCGCGTTTATGGTGAGTTGGTTGACACACAGTGTCATGGTGTTGAGCTCCTGAGAAAGTTGGTGTTGATGTCGGTAAAAGACGGCGTTCAGCCACGCGGCTCAGCACAGTGGCCAAGGCGAAAACAACAAGGGGAAGCATCGCTTGCATCAGTCCATACAGGCCACTGATACGACGATCGAGACCGCTTGATAAGCTGACTGCCTCGGTAGTGAGAGTATTAATGCGTCCCGCGCCCAGCAATTGTGTGGGCAGATATTGCGCCAAACTGACACTCGCGCCAACCGCCCATGCCAAGATAATGGCGGGCAAAAGGAGCGGCAGTTTAACCCGCCACCATGCAAGGGTGGCACTCACACCGAGGCTTCTGGCGGTCTGCATAAGCCGCATATCAAACTGCTGCCACGGCCCATCGAGTGCGAGATACACATAAGGAAACGCGAAAAAAATGTGAGCCCAAAGGGTTGCCGGCACGTGCCATTGGCCGGGGAGGCTATACACCGCCACCTGAATGCCAAACAAGATAGAGAGTTGAGGAACCAATAACGGAATGGCGATGACGGCCCTTGGCACCGAGCGTCGCTGATTGACCGAACGCTCCAGACACCCGATGGCAAACAGCAAGGCGACACTGGCGCTGATCACCGCTAGAACGATGCTGTTCCCCACCAATGACCACACATAGCTAAGCTCTTGCTCCCAGAACCGTAAGCTATATCGACTCGGGAGCCAATCGGGAAATGACCAGCGCAGCGCGAATGACCACATCAGCAACACAGGCATAATCGCAAGGGGAGTGATAAACACCGGCCACCAGAGTGATTTGCCGGGTAACCATGCGTGGCGGCGCCCCGTGTATTGCCAGCGATTGAGACATTGGCAACCAAGCCACGCCAAAAAGCGAAATAGCAATAAGGCCAAGCCACACAGAGCAAATAGCAGCAAAGCGCCGGCTGAAGCTCTAGGTAATAGCGCTAAATCCGGGTCATTAAACCACTGCCATACCAATACCGCATAGGTGGGTGGCGTATTCGGCCCGAGGATCATCGCCACATCAACCACTGACAGGCTGTAGGCGATGACGGCAAAAACCGGGAAACGCATTTTGGCCAGCCAAAGCGGGAGAATGACTTTTAGCCAAGTTGCGGTGCGGTTATACCCGAGGCTGGTTGATACCATCGTCAGCCGAGAGACATCAATTTGACGCAGCACCGACAGACTCATCAACAATAAAAAGGGGGTTTCTTTTAGCGTCAGCGCCAAGGTGAGCCCAATAACATAAGGGTCTTGTACCAGCGCCCAAGTCACGGGGTTATCACCGAGAAGAGGACTTAGCAGGCGAAACAGCCAACCCGAGGGGGAAAGCAGTAAAACCAGGCCAATGGCAAAGGCGACGTGTGGTAACGCAAGTAGCGCAGGTAAGCGCGCACTGATCTTCTGCCAAATGGGCGTTTGCCAAGTGGCTTGTAAAATCATAAAGCTAAGCGCCACCGCGAGCAGGCTACTGCCTAATCCCGAGATGAGCGTTAGCTGAATAGATTGTGATAGCCCCGGCCATGCCATGACAGCTTGCCAGCCGCTAATATTAGCCTCCATAAGCCCTAGTGTGGGCACGAACGCAAAGGCACTCGCGAGTATGCCGCCAACCCCTGGCAACAAGGGTAGGCAGCACACCGTTAGGGTGATGGCAAACAGCAAACGTGCCATATCAGCCTCTTTACTATTGGCCGTAGCGTTTCAGCCACGCACTCTCAAGCGCGGTTTGCCAGCTTGGATGTGGCTCGGGCTGGGTATTAAAGCGACTGACCTCGGCGGTGTCGGATAACTTAACCACGGGTGGATCGCCCCATACTTGGGTGTCGGCTTTACGCAGTTGTGCCTTTTCACTCATCAAGAAATTGATAGCGACCATAGCGCCGGCTTTAGCGTTGGCGTTGTATGGAATCGCCATAAAGTGAATGTTAGATAGCGCGCCTTGGTCAAAGGCAAACGCACGCGCTGACGGGGCGAGTTTTCCAGAGGCCACCGCTGCTTTTGCCGCATTGGGGTTAAACGCGATCGCTACGAGAAGCTCACCATCGTCCAACAGTTGGATAGTTTCGGCACTGCCTGACGGGAACTGAGCGCCTTCGCGCCATGCTACTTGATGTAGTTGGTCTAGATAGCGCCATAGTGGGGCGGTCACGGCGTCAAAGTCTACCTCATCAACCGGCAGGTAAAGTGCCTCGCGCACATCGGTAAGTTCCAGCAGGGCGGCTTTCAAAAAACTGGTGCCATGAAACTCGGGTGGTTTGGGGTAACTGATACGCCCAGGGAATGCTTTAGCCAAACTTAACAGTTCGGCGAAAGAGCGAGGTGGGTTGGCCAAGGTTTTCTGATCATGGATAAACACCAGCTGTCCCACCCCCCAAGGTGCTTCGAGGCCGTCTGTTGGCTCAGTGAAGTCTTCTTCAACCGGTAAACTTTTATCGACAATTTGCCAATTGGGGAGCGTGCTGACAAAAGGGCCGTACAGCAAATCATTTTCCTTCATTGATTTGAAGTTTTCGCCGTTAATCCAAACCATATCGACACTGCCGCCGCTATCCTTACCCGCTGTCTTTTCGGCAAGTAGGCGATTGACGGTTTCAGCGATATCCGTCACTTTGACATGTTTCAGTGTGACACCATAATCGCGTTGTAACTCGCGACTCGCCCAGCGCAGGTAAGCATTGATCTCTTGATTACCGCCCCATGCGTTAAAGTAAACAGTCTGGCCTTTGGCTTGTTGTTCAATACTTTCCCAACGGTCGTTTTCCGTGCTCGCAGAGGCAGTAAAACTGGCGGTACTTACAATTGCCAATGTTAACGCCGCTATCCAGTGTTTCATTGTCATCTTCCTTTTCAATTAGTGACGCATCCAACGATGATATTTTTCGACCCAGTTAAGCAGCTTCTCGGGCGCATGGGCTTGTTTCCACATCCCAGCGGTATACTTCACCGCTTCACTCATAGTGGGATACGGATGGACGGTGCCCAAAATTTTATTTAGTCCTAACCCGTGCCGCATGGCGAGAGTAAACTCTGCGAGCAAGTCGCCCGCATGCTCGCCAACAATAGTCACCCCCAGAATGGTATCTTTTCCTATTGGTGTCAGCACCTTAATAAAACCGTGGTCATTGCCGTCAGCAATCGCGCGATCCAAATCATCAATGCCGTAGTAGGTTACTTCCACCTCTTGCTGATTGGCTTTGGCTTCTTTTTCATTGATGCCCACGCGCGCGACTTCTGGCGATGTATAGGTCGCGGCAGGCATTACTGAATAATCAGCACGAAAGCGTTTAAATTGCCCGAATAGTGCATTCACCGCGGCATACCATGCTTGATGAGCACTGGCGTGGGTGAGCTGAAACGGACCCGCTACATCACCTACCGCATAGATATTTGGATAGGCGGTTTGCAGGTACTCGTTGACTTGAATCGTGCCACGCTCGGTCACTGGAATATCGAGCTTTTCGAGACCAAAGCCTTTGGTGTTGGCACTGCGCCCTAACGCGACCAGCACCGCATCAAATGAGACAGACGTCTCACCGTCAGGGCCATCGAGCAAGGCGATTTGCTCATTATCACTGTGCTCAAATGCTTTGACTTTGTGCTGTGTTAAAACCGTGACGCCGTCACGCTCTAACGCCTGTTCAACCAGCTGAGCGGCATCTTTATCTTCGCGGCCGAGAAGTTGGTCGGCCATTTCTGCGAGAGTGACTTGGCTGCCTAAACACGCAAAACTTTGTGCCAATTCTGCGCCAATGGGACCTCCGCCCAAAACCAACAACCGCGGCGGTAGGTCATTCAGAGACCAAATTGTATCTGAGGTGTAATGCGTGACCTCAGCCAAACCGGGAATCGGGGGCAACATAGGGCGTGCGCCGGTCGCAATCACGATGTTGCGGGTTGTGAGGCGTTCGCCATTCACCTCGACTTCCCATGGCGAAACGATGTGTGCTTCGCCTTGCACACACTCCACGCCGAGCTTGGTGTAACGCTCGACCGAATCGTGGGGCTCAATTTGGGTAATCACTTGTTTAACCCGCGCCATGACCGCCGGAAAATCAACCGCTGGCGCTTGGGTATGAATGCCAAATGTCTTAGCCTTGCCAATTTCTCGCATGGTTTTCGCCGCACGGATCAGCGCTTTTGAGGGAACACACCCTGTGTTTAGGCAGTCTCCTCCCATCGAACCTTTTTCGACCAGCGTAACCTTCGCTTTCACTACCGCCGCGATATAACTTGATACCAAGCCGCCTGCACCGGCACCAATCACTACCATATTGCGGTCAAACTGATGGGGCTTGTTCCAACCTTGATAGCGTTTACGACGTGTGATCCAAGCCATGACCCACTTTGCCAGCAGTGGGAAGATACCCAGTAAGGCGAGTGAGCCAAGCACCGAGGGTGACACCACGTCGCCGAGTGCGTCGATTTGGGCCAGTTGGGTCCCTGCATTCACGTAGACTGCGGTACCCGGCAACATACCGAGCTGACTGACCCAATAGAAGGTGCGGGTTTTGAACGGGGTTAGCCCCATCACGAGGTTAATCAGAAAAAACGGGAAAATCGGGATCAGGCGGAGGGTCAACAGATACAAGCTACCGTCTTTCTCTATGCCGCGATTAATGGTATCGAGCTTATTGCCAAATTTGGCTTGGACCCAGTCGCGCAACATAAAGCGACTCACCAAGAAGGCGAGGGTGGCGCCAATCGAGCTAGCAAAGGAGACCAACACCAATGCCCACCAAAAGCCAAAGAGTGCCGCGCCCAATAAACTCGCCACTGCCGCACCCGGTAAGGACAGGGCGGTCATCACTACATAGCCGACAAAAAACACCAGGCTTGCGGTGGTCGCGTTTTCGATAATGTAATCATTCAATGCCACTTGTTGTGCTTTGGCGTTTTCAAGCGTGAGCCACTGGCTGAGATCTAAACTGAACCAAAGTGTTACAAGCGCCACCACCACTAAACCAAGCAATATCTTTTTTACTGGCATACTGTGTCTCGTCCGATAGTAAATGGGTCCCAGTTATTACTTTAGGTACTGTAGCTGAATTAACTGGCTGATTTGTCGGTTACATTGAGGAACTGTGTCCTTAATCGTACCTTTAACCAGACCCGACCGATCGCAAGAAACTTTCGTTTTATGTCTGAAATTAGTTTGAATGATGATTTATTGAGCATTTAGCGCGTTCAGAAAAAGCGACACCGCCTTAAAGGCGGTGTTGGACGCGAACATTGCTCACAAAAAAGGTAGAGAGGTATGGGGGGTGTGAGGAATTAATTTTCTAAATGTTGTAATAATTCTTGGCGACGTTGGGGTGGAACCACAGACCAATGCTTGCCAGTAATCGCACCTTCTAGTGACCACAGTAATTCCAAGCTTAGCTCTTTTTCATGCGCCGAGAGAAGAGCTTTATAGGCATTAACGGCACCTTGTTGCTGCAAATCTGCTGGAGATGTAATACCTGCTTTTTTCAGCATACGTTCGGTTGCCAGCCGTAAATTAGGTAGATCTTTTAATCTTGTTGGCGAAGTCCTGTTTTTCTCAGCTCGATCTCGCTTCGCTACTTCTAGGGCGTATTTTGCTTCTGACAATAACTTTTCTTCATCGTCCCACCATTCTTCTGGTATTGCAAAATACTTAGTTACAACTGGAAATCCTCTTTTCTTATACACGTAGGGCTCGAGGCCTTGTTGTTTTAATAGTGTTTCATTTTCTTTTCCGGCTCGTAAGTGGAGCTGGTTTTCTACGACTAAAACGAACATGGTATCGTCACAGAAAATACCGAATCCGCCAAACATTGAACGGGACTTAATGCTGCCAAATTTGGCAAATAACTTCATTGCATTCTTTAAAGCTGGTTTATCCATTTGATTAATATCTCGATGAATTACTAATGCCCAAAAAAGACGTCAAAATGTAACAAGGCAAAACCACAGAGTTGTCAACGATCTATCAAATAGTTGTCAGCTTCGATCATTAATTGTTGGCAACCCCGCTGCCATCAACTCCCAAACACTAGTGGAAGTTATTAGGCCGGTGGCTTTGCGTCCCATGCTTTCGCCATGGTTTGCCTTGTTCAAACGCTATTAAGCATATAATAATTAGACAGTGATGTCGTCCCAAGCAGCATTTAAAAATGTGATCTTAGTTCAAGAGGGCTGTAAATGATTAATGGCTAAGTGAAGGGTTCATCGAGTTGTCTCTCATTAGACACACCGTCTCACAAAGGAGACGGTGTGTCATAAAAGTGTAATAAAAACACTAATCTATGGTTTTAACTGATTGTCGACTCACTAGTGCAGGTTGCATTTCGAACACTTGCTGCTGAGTCTCGTTGTTGGCAATTCGCGCGAGCAAGAGCTTGACGGCCGTTTTGCCTAGACGGCGTTTGGGCTGGTGAATAGTTGTCAATGGTGGCGAGAAATACTCGGTGAGATCAATATTATCGTAACCAATCACCGATATATCATCTGGCACTTTCAAGCCGTGCTCGTTAAACGTACTAATCGCCGCTAATGCCATAATGTCATTAAAACAAAAGACAGCGGTCGGGCGGTCTGACATTGTCGCTAATTGCTTCGCGGCAATTTGCGCTTGATCGGCTTCGAAATCCGCCTCAATCAGCCAGTTTTCATTCACTGTAATGTTGGCTTCTTTTAACGCACGGAAATAACCGTTTAAGCGATGCTTACAGGTATTTTTATCCATTTGGCCGGAAATACAGCCAATTTTAGTATGTCCATTATCAATAAAGTGTTTGGTGGCAAGGTAACCGCCTAATTCAGCGTTATCTTCTATGCGGTCTGTATCGATATGGTGACTGCCCCAATCCATCACGACCATAGGCAGATCGCGTTTTTTTTCTAATAACAGCATCAAATCTTCGTTGAGATCAGAGCACACCACAATGAGTCCGTCGACGCGCTTTTCTGACAACATACGCAGGTAGTCGCGTTGCTTTTCAAGGTTTCCCTCGGTATTGCAGAGAATCAGTGTGTAGCCTTGCTTGTAGCAATAGTCTTCCACACCGTGAACAAGCTCGGCGAAAAAGGGGTTGGTGGATTTGGTCACCAGCATACCCAGTGTACGTGTTGTGTTGCATTTCAAGCTTCGCGCCACAGCACTTGGGGCGTAGTTTAACTCTTCAACCGCTTGCCATACTTTCTCAGTCGTCTTCTCTGCGACAAAGCGGGTTTTGTTTATCACGTGTGACACCGTCGTGGTCGATACACCGGCGAGACGCGCGACATCTTTAATCGTTGCCATCTTGATTCTTCTTTGTAGTAATGCGTAGGGATCGTTACTCGCGACCTTACAGAAAAACGCCGCTGTTCGTCAGCGGCGATGTCTTTCACAATCCCGGCACATCAGACGGTTGCGAAGGTAACGAATCCGATTTCATCCATTCTCATAGCTAATCGGTTGCGCTCTCAGTTTACTTAGGTTGGCGCACACTCGCAATTGGTCTGATCAGCGAAAATGGACCAACAGACGGTTTTGTGAGCCAGCTATGATGTATTTATCAATTAAGACACGATCAGTGGGCAGTCATGCTCCGGATGAGTCAGAACGGTCAGCGGGTATTGGTAGATGTCTGCCACTCTATCACTACTAAAACACTGCCACGGGTCGCCGGATAGGACGATTCGACCTGCTTTCAGAAAATGCAGTTGATCGGCGTATTGCGCCGCCAAATTCAGGTCGTGCAACACCAATAGCACTGTCATTCCTTGGTCAGCGAGTGCTCGACAGCGCTTTAGGGTGTAATGTTGATGGGTAATATCTAAGGCCGAAGTGGGTTCATCCAGCATCAGTATCGCTTGATCTGGTGCGGTTTGTGCTAGCTGTAATGACACGCGTGCCATGTGTACGCGTTGTTTTTCACCGCCAGATAAAATCGGATACGGTCGATGAGCAAGATGGCTAATATCCCATGCCGTTAGTTGCTCGTTAGCAAGGGCCGCGATCTGTTCTCGGTTTGCCTTTAGTGGTGTCGCCCCCATCTCGACTACTTCTTGCGCGGAGAATGCAAACGTGAGCCCGCTATGTTGGGGAAGGAAGGCAACTCGTCGGGCAAATTCTTCGCCTTGCCACTGGCTTTTTGGCTGTTGCCAAAACTGCACACTGCCATGCTGATGTTTGTCGCTAATCAATTGCTTTAACAGTGTACTTTTCCCCGCACCATTCGGCCCGAGTAAAACGTGTAACTGGCCGGCAGTAAAGGCGAGATCAATCTCGCTTAGCAGTTGACGGCCGTTAAGCGCATAGCTGAGCTTGGAGATTTGAAGGGCAGAATCTGTCATTCGTGAACCACTGCTTTTCGTTGTTGAATAAGAAGCCATAAAAAGAAAGGAGCACCCATTAAGGCGGTAATAATGCCAACAGGCAATTCGGCGGGGGCGACAATGACACGGGCAACAATATCGGCCAAGGTCAGTAACAGGGCACCAAGAATGGCTGATAAGGGCACCAGTGTGCGATGATCCGGACCGGCAATTAAACGTCCAATGTGTGGGATCACTAGACCCACAAAGCCGATAAGACCGGCAGCACTTACCGCAATGCCCATTCCCGCCGCGGTCACAACAATGAGTAGGCGTTTTAAATGGTGTACATCAATGCCCAAATACGCCGCTTCGTTTTCACCGAGCAAAAGGGCATTTAAGTGGCGTGCGCGCTGGTAGGCAAACACCGTGAGTAAGCATGCAGCGATGCCAGTGAGAACAATTTGTCCCCAAGTCGCACCGGTCAGTGACCCCATCGACCAAAGGGCGATGTCTCGTAACGTTTGGTTATCCGCCACATAGTTAATCAAACCTAATGCAGCGCCGGACAATGCACTGATCGCAATGCCCGCTAGCAACATGATGGTCACCGAACTGCCCATGGCCGTTGTGCCAATTCTGTATACAAATAGGGTTGCCAGTAGTGCACCGATAAACGCAAAGGCAGGCACCGAAAACACAAAGCTGGCCTCGATACTGCCCCAAGAGAGCAATAGCAAGCCCAGTGCGCCTCCTAATGATGCGCCGCCAGAGACACCGATAATACCCGGGTCAGCGAGAGGGTTGCGGAAAAGCCCCTGCATCAAAGTGCCGCAAACGGCGAGCAATGCACCGATAAAAATACACAGCAAGGTTCGAGGTAATCGAACTTGTTGAACGATGGCGAGTACATGCGGCTCAACATTGTCATGCCAAGGGGTTAAGCTCTGTAAACTGGTCAGCCAGCCAAGTTGCCATTGTCCCACCGCGATAGACGTTATCCCTACGACGACAAGTGCAACGATGAGCGCTGGAAAAACATGCGACTGTGAGGATCGAAAAGACGCTTGCATTAGTCGTTCTCTCCAACGACGGTGCGCTGAATACGAATGGCTTCATCCAGTGATTTCAGGCTAAGACCTCCCACTAACACACTGCCGTCAATTGGAATAATACGCTGCTGTTGGAATGCGCGCGTGGCATTGAGTAAAGGCACGGCATCAGCGAGTCCTTCAATACCACCTAGCTGGTCGAGAGAACGTTGCATGACCAAGATAAAGTCCGGATCAAAGCCCAGTAACGCTTCTGGCGACAGTGGTTTATAGCTACTGAGCGCCGTGGCGGCAGGGTTAGTCGCACCCATCAGCGACAACAAGGTATCCGGTGAGGTATTGGCACCCGCGACACTGGCAGGACGTCCTTGGTGAACCAGAAGAAACACGCCTTTGAGCGCGGTTTTGGGGGCATGCGCTTTTAATGTCGCAATCTTGGTGTCTATGTCGGTCAGTAACTCTGCGGCTTTGGACTCTGTGTGGGTGAGACTCGCGACTTTTTCAATCCGTGTTTTGAGTGTCTCGACGCTGGGTTCACTAGACAGTCGAGCCACGGTTACCCCTGACGCTTCGATTTTCTCCAAAACCGGGGTAGGGCCCATTTCATCTGAGCCTACGACTAGAGTCGGTGATAAAGACAGCACACCTTCGACGGCGAGCTGGCGATGATAGCCGACATTCGGCACGTCTTTATTCGGTAGATGGCTGGTGACATCAATGCCAACTATCTGTTCTGTTGCACCTAATTCAACCAGTAAGTCTGTTACACCGGCCCCCGCGCTGACAATGCGTGGTGATGCTGTGACAGAGAGTGAGAGTAGTGCTGAGGCGAGGGCAAGCAGTCTAACCGCGGCAGTTGCCATGATGAATTCCTTTATTTATTAAACCAGTCAATGTGAGTGCAATGCTCGACGTCAGTCCATTACACACTGTTAGTGAACGTAAATGTAATTATGAGTTACAAACCTAATTACGAGCAATTA
The DNA here is from genome assembly GCF_001722075.1 of Salinivibrio sp. SS2. Taxonomy (NCBI): domain Bacteria; kingdom Pseudomonadati; phylum Pseudomonadota; class Gammaproteobacteria; order Vibrionales; family Vibrionaceae; genus Salinivibrio; species Salinivibrio sp. SS2. Next base: position 51,367 of record NZ_MEBP01000064.1, read on the forward strand.
TCGTTTACATTGCCGTTAATGATCAATACAATCCTGCCAAATTGTTCATGATTCTCATTTTTGATTGGCTCAATAGGAAGACCCATGCTGTTAAAAACGGACGTCTCGGAAGTATTGACTCCTTCTACGATCAAGCTTGCTATCGGTGCTGCCCTTGGCACATTGGCATTTATTCCTTCAGCGTTGGCGGAGACGCAAAACACGGCGGATTCGTCATCAGACGTTATCGCGGTGTATGCAAGCCGCATTGACGCACAAAAAGCGAACGGTGCCGCTGCGGTCAGCACGGTATCACTCGAAGAAATTGAAAAACGGCAGGGAAGTAACGTCACTGATTTAATTCGTCACTTACCTAACGTATCCGTAATTGGCGGAGGTCGCGATACCGCTCAATCTGTCGTTATTCGTGGATTAAGCAGCGAAAATGGCCGCGTGGTACAACTTGTCGATGGCACGCGTCAGAACTTCTCTGTTGGTCACCGCTCGAGTCTGTTTATCGACCCTGAGTTACTTAGTTCGGTAGAGGTGGTCCGTGGCCCATCTAGTACCTTATGGGGATCCGGTGCGATGGGAGGCGTGTTTGCGCAAAACACGAAATCAGCCAGTGACTTTCTCTCCGGTACAAAGGCCTTGGGTGGCTATGTCAAACAAGGCTTACATAGTAACGATAACGCCTCACGCACGAGCGGTGCGATATTTGGTCGTACAGAGACAGTTGATTGGCTAGTACAAAGTTACTATCACGATAGTGATGATAACCAACTAGGCAACGGAAAAACCTTGTCTTATTCCGCCGATAGAGAAAAGGGTGGGTTTGCGAAAGTGACATTGACGCCGTCTTTAGACCATCAATGGACTTTGACTGCCCGTCAAGGCAAACGTGACAGCATGGTACCCACTAACCCGACGGTCGAAAAGCCATCAACTTCGTCGCCTCTCGTCTACCGTCAAGTCGATGATCAAAGTCTGTCGCTAAATTATAACTACAATCCTAGCCAGTCGTGGGTGGACTTAGATGCACGCCTTTATTGGAACGACACCGAAGTCAATGAGCATCGCGTTGATAAAGGTGAGCGTGATAATAATCAGATGCAAACCCTTGGTTTGTCTTTATCGAACCGTTCCAACCTTAAAAAGCTGGCATTAATCACAGGGATTGACGCGTATCAAGATCGATTTAAAACCGTGCGCGATAAAAGCAATACCTCTCGCCCAGATAATCAAGATGCCGAAGCGCAAAGTGTCGGCGCATTTGCCCAAGTTGATGTGCCACTGGGACACGCATGGCAATGGCAAGCGGGTATCCGTTTTGATGCCTATGAGGCGAAAGATAAGCGACCCGAATCGACCATTGGTAACCATGATAATACGGCTTGGTCACCTTCAACGGCATTAACTTGGCAGGCAACCGAGCAGCTGGCATTCACAGCCAGTTATCGTGAGGCATTTCGTGCTCCGAATTTAGAAGAAATGTATGCCAGTGGAACACATTTTGCGATGAATCAGTTTGTGCCTAATCCCGCTCTGAAACCGGAAGAAAGTGCCAATAAAGAACTGAGTGTTACTTATACGTTTTCGCCTAGTCAGTATGTCGACAAAGGCTATGTTGACGCGCGTGTTTTTAGAAATGATGTCGATAACTTTATCGAACAGTCAATTAAATACGGTCCCTCAGGCCCGAAAGGACAAGGGTTCGATGGGACGACTGTTAAGACAAATTTGCCTGAAGCTAAACTCGAAGGCATCGAGGTTAGCTTGCATCACCAACTTGGTGGTTTTACCAACAACGTGAGCTATAGCCAAACCGAAGGCAAGAATAAGCATGATGGCAGCTATCTAGATAATATTCCCGCTCATAAATGGGTTGCGGAAACCGACTACGCGCTGACGACGTTACCGGTGAGTGTTGGTGGTCGTATATCTCACTATGCTGATCAAAACAACACGAACAGTGTTAAGACCTATGACGGTTATACATTGTGGGACCTGTATGCAAGCTATAGCCCTAAAGGTGCTTGGGATGGTGTGAAGTTTGATCTCGCGATCGAAAACCTCACCGATGAGTATTACACCACGGCGTGGTCTCAAGTCGCCTCACCGGGTCGTGATATTAAACTCAACGTTCGCTATCAATTTTAATCAATCACTAAACATGGGCAGGGTTGTCCCTGCCCAACAGAAAACGATAACAATAGGCTGGGAGTAAACCATGACAACTACATTGACCGAGCAAGTCAATGCCTTTCTCACCGAGAACGCCTCCATGCTGCCCGCCGATATGGCGAATACGCTGGGTGTCAGTGAAGGTGAGGTGGTACGCGCGATGCCATCCGAATATCAAACTTGGGTGGATGGGCAACACGCCGAAACGGTGTTAAGTCAGGTAGCCGAGTGGGACGGTCCGGTGACCGCGATCGTGCATTCTGGCGGCTCGATATTTGAAGTGAAGGCCCCTTTTCCTAAAGGTAAGATCGCTTATGGCTACTACAACTTGATGGGAAAGCCGGGCGAAATGCATGGCCACCTAAAACTAGAGCGCATGGCGGGTATTGCATTTGTTAGTAAGCCTTTTCGCGGCAAAGTCACCCACTACATCGGCTTTTTCACCGAACAAGGTGACTCAATTTTTAAAATTTACTTGGGGCGTGACGAAAAGCGTCAGCTTCTTGAACATCAGATTGAAGCCTTCAATCAACTAAAAACGCAGTTGGCAACCTCTCAATTGACAGAATCGGAGCAATAATCATGGATCAAGCTACTAAACAAGAACGTCTACAAAATCGTCTTGGCCCTGAAATTAAAGAATTTCGTGCAAACTGCCGTACCCTGCAGCTTGCAACACTCGACGCGCAAGGCAAACCCAATGTCAGTTATGCCCCTTTTGCTCAGCGTGAAGATGGCTTTTATATCTTGATCAGTGAAATTGCTCGCCATGCACGTAACCTGCAAGAAAACCCCAACCTGTCTTTGATGATGATCGAAGATGAGGGCAGTGCGAAGCAGATTTTTGCCCGTCAACGACTCAGCTTTGACGCTCAAGCCGAGATGGTGGCCCGCAATACTGAGGCGTGGCATGCTGGTATTGAGGCATTGAAAGCACGCTTTGGTGACATTATTGGTAACTTAAGTGGGTTGGAAGACTTCCGTTTATTCCGCTTGGTGCCAGAAAATGGCTTGTACGTAAAAGGGTTTGGTCAAGCGTTCCAAGTAGGCAATGATGATTTGGTGGGAATGGTTCACCTTGATCAAGGCCACCGCAAAGTGGGTAGCGACGAAGACATTAAATCGACCGACGAGATTGCGGTAAACAGTTAATATTAACCACGGCCATTTAGTCACTCACGGCAATGCCTCACGCATTGCCGTTTTTGTATGCGTGCGCCTCAGTAACAACCGATCTGTGGATATGGTAAAGTGGCGTCTTACGCCAATGTGATAACGAACAACACCATGAACTATATCCCTTTATCCGACTATAAGCGCAAGTGGATCTTCACTCATCAATCATTACCGATTGCGGAGAGCGATCTCGCCGATATTAAACCCATGACGGAGGCCCGTGCTGGACAGCTATGGCAAGAGTTTGTCAGCAAAGACAGTCCTACGCCCGATCATTTTGGCAAACAGGATTGGCCAACTCACCAAAGCGTTTGGAAAAACCGCTTGGTATGGCAGAGCGCATGGGATAATGATGAGGATCTTCCTGATGAGTTCTTGGCGCATTTCCCCTGGGAGGACAACATTGTGATCTATTTTTGTTACGACAAACACAATGTCGTGGAGTCTCGCTGGGGAATCTTTAAAAAATATTGGAAGAACTTTCTATTCTATGATGATAAACCCATCTTGCTTGGCCGCCGCCGTAAAGAGGTGGCCATGTTTGAGCAATCGGGTGAGGTGGTTATCGGAACGCGCCAGTCTTAGTCGGCATTTAAATTGCATTGTTTTAGGTCATCAGTGAAGTCAGGGTCAATCAGGGACAGGTCATGATTAAAAAGGTGATTATTTTAAGTGTATCGCTGGCCGTAACCGGCTGCGCGGTACCACAGTTTTCTGACTTATGGCGTAATTACAGCACCATTGGCCTTAATGAAGAATTGCGTGGTGCGCAACAAGCGCTGGTCCATTGTCGATACGACAACACATTAGATATCGCGCAGCGGTATACTGTGGTCGGCACAGACAGAGAGAAAGCGCGTGCATTTGAGCTAATGGGGGTGACCTATGATGAACAGGAAAACACGCATGAGTTCAATCACACCCTGCAGCGCTTTTTGTTCTCTGAGCCCGGAAAGGCCATGAACGAATCGCAAGTGCTGATGCAATGGCGGCAAGCGAGACTGAAAATTGAACATGAGCGTGAGTTGGCCTTGGGCCAAACACACTGTTTACAATCGACCGATCCCCCGAAAACGGGACCGCTCAAATAACAAAAGGCAGTCGATGACTGCCTTTTGTCTCTTACCCTGCATCATAGCAATGGGTTAACACGCTTTGAGAATGCTTTCGGCCAGTGTCATCAGGCGCGGATAGGCAAATTCGCTCTGCTGTGCAATGCGGGCTTGCTCTTCTAACACCTCATGGAGAATGTCATGGGTCGTCAGTGGATTGGCCAATACCACGCGGAAAACCGTGGTGGTGCGACGTTGCCACTGCTCAGGGGTGAGACGCGTCCGTGACACAAAGGTGTTGCCGCATTCTCGCTGACGTTTTTGAATAAATTGGGTCAAATCGTTGAGCAGATCGTGCATCAAATCGACCTGTTCATCACTAGCAATCGCAAGCGCCGCTTGAACACGTTGAGGCACAAAGCGATAGGTGAGTAGGCATAACTCGGGCTCAGAAATCAGCTCATAGTCAGAGTGAGCGTCAATCATGCGTGCAAAATGAGAGGCTTTATCGATGCTCTGATCGATCAACAACTCATAACCGCGTCGCGAGATAATGTTCATACACGCGAACACTAGCATCGCCATTCCACTCCGTGAGCCCTCAAGCGTGTGGCTGCCCAAATCTTTTGAACCCTTACGCAAAATGTATTCAGCGTGATGCTCAATCGATGCGACGAGAGACGGGTCTTTAAACAGCACCATACCGGCACCCATAGGCGCATAGAGTTGCTTATGCGCATCAATGGTGACAGAGTCGGCCCGTTCAATGCCCTCCAGCTTATGTCGCTGATTATTCGACATCAAGGTCGCACCACCCCAAGCCGCATCGACGTGGAAGTGGATCCCTTCACGCTCGGCAATGTCTGCGAGAGCATTAAGCGGATCAATGTTGCCTGTTTCTGTGGTCCCTGCGACACCGACAATCGCAATTGGCTTGATATTGGCTTGGTTAAGCTCAACAATTTTCTCTTCCAGTGCATCAATGCAAATGCGGTTATTGTCATCAGCAGGAATAGAAATCAGCTGGTCTCGACCGATGCCTAATACATCGGCGGCTTTGCCGAGTGAATAATGACCGCGCTCAGACACCAATATGGCTAGATCTTGGTAGCCATAATGGCGCATGGCACTGAATAGTCCCGCTTTATGAATGCCGGGAAAATCACCGTCTGGTTTCAATACATTGTTACGAGCGACCCAAAGGGCGGTCATATTGGCAATGGTGCCTCCCGAACAAAACGCCCCTAAAGAGTGGTTAGCACTGTGCATCCAGCTTTGGTAGAAGGCATCGTCTTGGCCGTAAATCAAGTTATGTAACATGCCCAAGACTTGACGCTCCAATGGCGTGAAGGCCTTCGATGTCTCGATTTTCACCGTATTTTGATTTAGCCCGATCATAATTTTAGATAGCGGCATCAAAAAGTACGGCAGCGCCGATGTCATGTGACCGATAAATCGCGGCGAGGAAGTATGTACAGACTGAGCGACCAATTTATCGAGCAAAAACTGGGTATGGTCGGACACAAACGCAGGATCTTCAGGGATCGTCGGATCACTAAAGTCACTTTCAATATCTGCCAAAGAGCGATCGCTGGCGGCAATATGGTTTTGCAAAAATCGATTGAGGTTTTGCGAGATCTCTTGCTCGATTTTGCTCAGTGTTGAATCGGGCGCTTCTGGAACAGTAAAAATCCGGTGCAGCGTTTCCGGTGTGGCGTCCGCAGCTTTGTTTTGTGTTGCCATGGAATTCTTCTTTTGTATCTGCTTCGCAGTTCAAGATTGGCCATCATAAAGTGACAAGGTCATTGATGGTCACGAGAGCACTTGCTGAGAAATGGCCACAACATAGCAAAAAAACCGGCTAGCATCAGGCTTTTTTTATCAGTCAGCAAGGTGTTATCCCCAACGCGTAGGGGAGTGAAAGCGAAATGACGTCGTGCTTTGTTCACCGGTAGATGGACAAAGAGCCGGGGTGAACCGGCTCTACCTGCAACCATTCAAAACTAGGTGGCGTTTAAGCGTACAGCCTATTTACACTGGCGCTGATTAATCGCGGCCATTTGATTGTTGTACTGATTAAGCGCGGTATCAATTTCTTTGGGATGGCTGAGCAAGTCGGCGAGTGCACTGCGCAGCGCATAGTTCCCTTCCATGGCTTCGCCTTGGCGAAACTCAAAGACTTCTTTGGCGAGCTTAGCTGGTGGCAATGACGATTGTGAAAGGGCTTTGACGTCTTCTTGCGTGAGTTGTAGCCAAGATTCAACTGGGGCATCGAGGCTTAGCTTGGCGGTATCGTTGCTGAGATAATAGTCAAAGGCTTGTGCGTTGAGCTTAAAATGGTTTTCTCGGCCACGTAAGAACCAATCGGCAACGTCTTTTAACGACTCGTCTTTACTGACAGTCAAGGAGACTAAATCTTGGTACCAGTTGATCGAGGCGTCAACGTAATCGTGGTATTTGGCGGTATAGCAATCCGCATTCTCGACGGGAGCCGCCTGTGACATCGCTGGCATTACCGCTGCTAACAGCGCTAGGGCATAGCGTTTCATAACATTATCCTTATCGTTATTATCATCGCTCTATGCGTTTCACTGCCACAGTTGGTGGTGACAGGGCGACATAACCGCGAGCGATACGTGAGGTTTTGGGCGTTAGTTTAAACGTTAACGGGCGACATTGTAGAACGAGCCTTTGTTAAAGTTAAATAAAACATTGATATAAAAAGCCATCTGTCTAGCTAGGTATGAGGCAGGTCGCAGATTTGGTGGTGATTTTTCGTCCGAACGATATCAAATTGCGTCCTATTATCCCGACATAGCGCGCCTTCGGTTAGCCGGTTATTGACGCTTGAGAGTGAGAAGTTGGTGCGCAAATTCCGCGAAGCCAAAACCGCCCGGTTGGGTGGTGATCCACTGTGGGGGATGGGGCAGTGAGGGTAAATGGTGCGCGATATTCGCGACGCCTACGCTCAAGGGAAACGAAGCGAACATTTGGCTGTCATTTAGCGAGTCGCCAATAAACGCAACTTGTTCACTGTATTGTTTACCGGATAATCCTTGCTCGGCTAAATAGCGAAAACTCGATACCTTCTTACTGTGATCGCCTACCCAGGCATTGATATGAATGGAGCTTGCTGTCGCATTGGCACCATAGGCATGGAGCGCATCAAGAAGGGCTTGGATTTCATCCTTTGGCGCAGCCGGAGTGTGCTGACCGATATCAATCGCCACTTCTGCGACACGGTAGGCTTGATCGCTGGCAATGCGCCGTGCCGGATACTGAGATAAAAGCGTTTGTACGAAAGCGAGTAATGCCGCTTGTGCTTGCTGGGCAGTGTGATTGATGGTGGTGTTTAAGGTTCCGTTTTGACGCTGCATCACGAATGCACCATTTTCTCCAATCACGGCGTCAACGGGCCATGCATTTGCAATATGATCACACCAACCTGCACACGCCCCCGTTACCGGTACCACGCGGATTCCCGCATCGCGAAGTTGGCTAAGTGCCTGTAACGTTTGCCAAGGCAGCGCCCCCTGCCAAGTGAGCGTGTCATCCACGTCTGTTAGCAACCAACGCAGCTCACGCCAGTCTGCAGCAGACTGTGACAATTGAGCAATCGGCAAAGGGGCGGTCATAGGGATACTCCGATGTTAGGATACCGTCTCAATCTGGCGTTCTGGTTGTTGTAGCGTGACATCCAGTCGTTTGCCATGTTCACCGTCGAATACGTGCAGGTTATGAGCAGCTATCGTCAGCGGCAACTGATCGCCTTCTTTCACTTTGGTATGGCCTTCAAGGCGGAGCGTCAGCAAGCTATCGGTGTCACGTATGTGTCCATAAACCAGCAAATCTGCACCGAGTGACTCGGTGAGGGTTACCGTCATGGTGAACAACGCTTTACTCGTATCAACCACTTTCAAATGCTCTGGTCGTAACCCAACAGAGACGGATTGATGACCTACCACATCACAGGTTGCCAGTGTGTGTGCACCGATGTTGAGCTGACCGTGCTCGAGGCTTCCGGTAACAATGTTCATGGCGGGTGAGCCAATAAAGGTCGCGACAAACAAGCTTGCCGGTGCGTCATAAACCTCGAGTGGTGTGCCAATTTGCTCGACGTTGCCACCATTAAGAACCACCAAGCGGTCGGCTAACGTCATGGCTTCGACCTGATCGTGGGTGACATACACCGCCGTGGTATTCAGTTTGCGTTGTAGGCTTTTTATCTCGAGCCGCATTTGTACCCGCAGTTTTGCATCCAGGTTTGATAGCGGCTCATCGAACAAGAAGACTTTTGGTCGACGCACAATGGCGCGCCCCATGGCAACACGTTGGCGTTGTCCACCAGAGAGTTGATTTGGACGTCTGTCTAGTAAGTGGTCGAGTTCAAGCATGGTCGCGACTTCTTGGACCAATTGCTGGATTTTGTCCTTTGGTGTTCCGCGGTTACGCAAGCCATAGGCCATATTATTGAACACACTCATATGCGGGTAGAGCGCATAGTTTTGAAACACCATCGCGATATCACGTTCGCCGGGCTCCAAGTTGTTGACCTTTTTCTGGTCGATAATCAGATCGCCTTTAGAGATCCCTTCCAGACCGGCAATCATACGTAGCAAGGTCGATTTACCGCACCCACTGGGACCGACGAGTACGATCATTTCGCCATCGTCTATGGCTAAATCAATGCCATGAATTGCTTTAAACCCGTTTGGGTACGTTTTCTCAATATGATTAAGGGTTACCGTCGCCATTTACTTCTCCGTCTCCACCAAACCTTTTACAAACAACTTTTGCATCCCCAACACGACTAAAACCGGGGGAAGCATGGCCATCAATGTGGTCGCCATTACGCGGTTCCATTCCACTTCACCATCACCGACCGAGAGCATACGTTGAATACTCATCACAATGGTGTAGTACTGATCGTCGGTGGTGATCAAAATGGGCCAAAGGTATTGGTTCCATCCATAGATAAAGGTAATTACAAACAAAGCCGCGATATTTGTTCGAGAAAGCGGCAGTAAAATGTCTTTGAAAAACTTAAAGGGGCCTGCTCCATCAATGCGTGCCGCTTCTAGCATTTCTCCGGGGACCGTCATAAAAAACTGACGGAATAAGAAAGTGGCGGTGGCACTGGCAATTAACGGAATGGTTAATCCCGGCATTGAATTGAGCATATTGAGGTCAGCAATCACCTGAAACGTGGGCATAATGCGGACTTCAACAGGCAGCATCAGGGTCATAAAGATCACCCAAAAAGCCAGCATGCGACCGGGAAAACGGAAGTACACCACCGCATAGGCCGATAAAATAGAAATGACCAGCTTACCCAGTGAAATTCCCATTGCCATTAAAAAAGAATTCCACAACATGCCTGCGACCGAGATCTTGAGTTCGCGCGAGGTGCCTTCTGTGAGGACCTCTTGAAACACCGACAAACCTTTGTCCCCAAACCACAGCGGCGTCATGCCACTGACAAACGCACTGCTATCGTGTGTAGCGGCAGTAAGTGCAAGCCATACTGGCAAGGCCACTGACGCAACACCCAGCATCAATACCAAGTGCGAGAAAAAAGTTAACCAAGGGCGACGTTCAACCATCAGTAAGCCACCTTCTTTTCAACGTATTTAAATTGGATAACGGTCAGCGCACCGACCAATAGCATGAGCACCACAGATTGCGCCGCTGATGAGCCCAGATTTAGACCGACAAACCCATCGGCGTAGACTTTGTAAACCAAGGTGGTAGTGGACTGGCCCGGGCCACCTTGTGTCATGGCATGAATAACGCCAAAGGTTTCGAAAAAGGCATACACCAAGTTGACCACCAGTAAGAAGAAAGAGGTGGGCGAGAGCAGTGGGAAGATAATGGTAAAAAATCGCTTACCCGGGCCGGCGCCATCAATGGCAGCCGCTTCAATCAAGGAGCGAGGAATAGACTGCAACCCTGCGAGGAAAAACAGAAAGTTGTAGCTGATCTGCTTCCATGTTGCGGCAATGATCACCATGGTCATTGCGTCTCCCGAGTGGGTAAACGGGTTCCAGTCTAGCCCCAGCGCTTTCAGCGCATGTGCCAATACGCCGACGGTTGGGTTAAACATAAAGAGCCACAGCACCCCTGCGACAGCTGGTGCGACGGCATAGGGCCACACTAATAATGTTTTGTAGCCTGTGGCCCCTTTGATCACACGATCAGCCATGACTGCGAGGATAAGGGCAGAGATCAGCGCTATTCCCGCGACGGCAAAACTAAAAAACAGCGTGGTGAAAAAGGAGCCGTAGTAGCTTGAATCACCCAGCAGTTCGATAAAGTTTTCCGCCCCGACAAATTCTGTGCTCAGGCCGAATGGATCCTCTAATAAGGTTGATTGCCAAATGGCCTGTGCGGCGGGCCATAAAAAGAAGACAAACGTAATCAATAACTGAGGTGTGAGGAGCAGTATTGGAAACGCACAATGGTTAAATGTGGGTTTATTGGACATAGGCTTTCTCAATAACGGAGCGGGCCTAAGGCTCCGCTCCTTGATACAACAACTAACTTATTTGTTCGCTTTCGCAAATTTAGACAGCAGGCCATTGGCACGCTCAACGGCTTCATCGAGCGCTTCTTGTGCCGATTTGTCGCCAGACCAAACAGTTTCAAGCTCTTCGTTGATCACATCGCGGATCTGCACGAAGTTGCCCAAGCGAATCCCTTTTGATGCCGGTGTTGGCTCTACTTCTGTCATTTGCTTGATAGCAATGTCAGTCCCTGGGTTCTGCGCATAGAAGCTTTGTTTCTTGCTCAGCTCGTACGCTGCATGGGTGATGGGTAAGTAGCCAGTAAACTGGTGCCAATCAGCTTGGATGTCAGGTTTAGAGAGGAAAGAGAAGAACTGGGCGACGCCTTTGTATTCTTCAGACTCGTGGCCTTGCAGGACCCACAGGGTGGCGCCACCGATAATGGTATTGCGTGGCTGCTCGACCGCTTTGTTCCAGTAAGGCAGTTTTGCAACACCAAACTCGAAGTCTTTAACGCTTTCTTTCACACCGGCATAAGAGGCCGATGAGTTCATGTACATGGCACACTCACCGCTGTAAAACAGTGGAGCACTGTCAGAGCGACGACCACCGTATTCGAAAATGCCAGCTTGCTGCCAATCGGCCATCTTCTGAATGTGATCGACAAAAGGTGCTTTGTTGATCAACATTTTGTTGTCGATACCGGCAAAGCCATTGTCATTGGTCGCAATCGGTGCGTTGTGACGAGCGCCTAGGTTTTCGATTTGTACCCACGATTGCCAACCTGTGGTAAAGCCACATTTCGCGCCGTTCGCGAGGAGCTTTTTCGATGCGGTTTCAACTTCTTCCCAGGTTTTAGGAGGCTGAACACCGGCTTGTTTAAACAAGTCTTTGTTGTAATACAGGACGGGCGTTGAGCTATTGAAAGGCATTGACAGCATGTTGCCGTCTTCATCCGAATAATAGCCGGTGACAGACGAAAGATAATCAGATTGATCGAAGGGCTCGTTGGCATCTTTCATCAGCTTGTACACCGGATAGACGGCGCCTTTTGCTGACATCATGGTCGCGGTGCCAACTTCAAACACCTGCACGATATGAGGTTGTTTGTTGGCGCGGAACGCGGAGACGGCGCCGGTCATGGTTTCGGTATAGTTGCCTTTGTATACCGGTTTAACAACATAGTCATCCTGACTGGCATTGAACTTTTCAGCGATTTCATTCACTTTTTCGCCTAGGTTCCCGCCCATCGCGTGCCACCATTCAATTTCGGTTGCTGCGTTGGCAGAAAAAGAGGCCAACAGAAGGGCCGAAGAGATCGCGGTTAAGCGTTGGGTTTTCATGCATAACTCCTTTTGAGTGGGTGTGAACATGACGCAACTTAATGAACAAAAGTGAACATAATATGAACGGGTATGAAAAGGGAGATGACGATTTGATGACTTTTGACTGGGGTCGCACTTAAGGTTAAATCTCTGTTAACAGACGCAGACTTTGTGCATGAAAACACTGAAATATCTGACACCTGCAAGTAACAAAACTGTAAGCTAGTTCGGCGACAATGCGTCCACTGCGTGCCAAATTGGCGCTGCCATTACTGACTAAAGAGAAATGTTCAAATGAAAATTAGCCCCAAACAACTCTGTGGCCACCGAGGTGTCGCCGCGGATGCTCCTGAAAATACCTTGGCGTCGATTCGCCAAGTGCGCTTGTGGGGAATGGAATGGGTTGAAATCGATGTCCAACTGACACAAGACGGGGTACCCGTTGTGTTTCATGATGACACACTGAGTCGTTGCACCAATGGTGTGGGGCGGTTAGGGGAAACGCCGTATGCACAGCTTGCACAGCTTGATGCCGGTGGATACTTTGACTCGCAATATCAAGGCGAGCGCGTTCCTACTTTGGCCGCCGTGCTAGCCCAAGTGGCTGCCGATGATCTACACATCAATATCGAAATAAAAACTTACCCTGAAACAGATATTCCGCGTTTGTGTGATGCGGTTGCCGTCACGCTGAGTGAAACCGGTTTCCCACTCGAGCGGATACTGCTTTCTTCATTCTCTCTCGAGGCGCTTGCCTACTGTCAAACGGCGATGCCGAGCGTGGCAAGAGCGATTTTATGGGATGTGGTGCCCGAAGACTGGCAACGTTATCAAGATCTCGCAACCTACAGTATCCATTGTCACTATCGCGGCATAACAGAGGTACAAGCCAAAGCCATTAAAGCGTGCGGTTTAAAGATTAAGTGTTACACCCCTAATCACCCTGAAGAGGTTGCGCACCTTTGGGAGTGGGGGGTCGATATGATGATCACTGACGCGCCATCTAACTATTTAGGTTCTGAGCCAACGGAATGAGCGAATCTAGGAGAGGAATACGTTGACAGACGTGGCCGATTTAAACCGACGTCAGCAGGCGATTATGCGCCAGCTCAATGAGGTAGAACACTTAGAAACGGATACCTTGGCGGCCCAGTTTTCGGTGACTACCCAAACTATTCGTCGTGATATCAATCAACTGTGCGCACTTGGGTTAGCGCGACGCCATCATGGTGGGATCAGTGTGCCGGCAGCGTTGGCCAATACCGACTATCAGCGACGCTTACAAAGCCATTCACGCGAAAAAGAAGCCATTGCTCAGGCGGTTGCTGCGCGTATCCCTGATGGTGTCACCGTGATGTTAGGTATTGGCACCACAGCGTCGGCGGTGGCGGATCAGTTGCTTTCTCGTAAAGACCTACGGGTGGTGACTAATAACCTTAAGGTGGCGCATCGTTTGGGGGCGAATCCGCATATTGATGTATGGTTAGCTGGGGGAAAACTACGCGCCAATGATCAAGATATGGTTGGCCATTCGGTAATCCAATTTTTGTCTCGTTTTCAGCCTGATATTGCCATTATTGGCTGTGCGGCTGTCAGTGAACAAGGGTGGGCGTGCGAGTTTACTCCTGACGAAGCGGCGGTGAGTGAGACGATTTTAGCCAATGCAACCGCGCGATGGCTGGTGGCGGACCGCTCAAAATGGCAACGCCAAGCGCCGGTTCGTGTGACATCGCTTGCGACGTTTGATTGTGTCTTTACCAATTACACCGGATTGGATGACACCATTCCTCGCGTACTGTGTCAGCATGATGTGCCGATGGGCGAGGCCTAATATACTGAATTAGGCCTGCGCAGATAAAATGGCGCGATAGAGGGCTTGAGTCGCCTCCTTGGGTGTTTGCTTAGGGTTATAAAAGAACTCATTAATCACATCAAAAATCGCGCTTTGGACGTAACGGGTGGTCGACAATCCATGTGACATGCTTGGGCTTAGTGTGTTGTGCTGCTCGGCGTAGAGAAAGGCCTGACGCGATTTTTCGGCACAGGTGTCCCCGTTCGGGAGCGGGATATCAAAGCGAATAGGCAGTGAGCCTTTGTAGCGATTGAAATCGCGTTGAAACTGGGATGTTAACAAGTATTCAGCCATATCCGTTTGGCTTTGTCGCTCTTCTGCATTGTTTGGCTTGAAAAAGACAAAGCTATCTATGTTATAGCTAAACGCTTGCTCCGTACCGGGGACCGCGACACAGGTAAAGTTTTTTCCTTCTTGCTGATTTGCTGCAAGAAATTCACCTTTCGCCCAATCGCCCATCACTTGCATGCCTGCTTGGTTATCGATCAATAATCGTGTGGTGTCACTCCAATTCCGACCGAGATTGTCGGAGTCAGTGTAGGGGCGCATTTTGGCCAATAGAGAAAATGACTTTGTGACACTGTCACTTAATAGCGCCTCGCGATCAAAGTCGAGAAAGGCTTGTTGATAATGTTCAGGCCCCATCACGGATAAGGCGAGTGTGTCGAATAAGGTCGCCACCTGCCAAGGTTCTCCGCCTAATGCCAGTGGGATATAGCCAGCCTGTTGTAGTTTATCGGCAGCGGTAAAAAAGCTTTCAAAATCATGGGGAATGGCAGCCCCCGCGTCCTTAAAGGCACGTAGATTGATCCAGAGCCAGTTGACGCGGTGAATATTAATTGGGGCCGCGACATAATCCCCTTGGTATTGCATCACGTCACGAAGCGGGGCTGGAATTTTGTCTTCCCAGTGTTCTGCTTCCGCAATGTCATTGAGGTTGCGTAAAAAGCCTAAACGCGCCCATTCGGTAATCTCTGGTCCTTTAATTTGTGCGGCGAGGGGAGGGTTACCACTGATTGCGCGGATCCTTAGGGTATTCATCGCGCTGATCCCCGCTTGTCCGCCGACCGCAAAATCACGCCACTGATGACCGCGTTGCTCGATCCCGGCGCGTAAAACGGAGGCCGATTTGGCTTCTCCCGCCGATGTCCACCAATGGAGCACTTCCACCTCGCTGGCATGGGCGGCAGGCGTAATATACAGCAGTGTCGATTGAATGACGCTGGCGCACAGTGCTTTAAGAGTCAATCGCATTATTCTTCTACCCGTGGAAAACTAATATCGACTTGCAGGCCACCTTCATTGCGGTTGCTGAGTACCATGTCACCGCCGTGGGCATGAATAATATCACGCGCAATGCCAAGCCCTAACCCTGATCCCTCGTTATCAGTGTGAAGGCGCACATAGGGGTCAAAGACTGAGTCGAGCTCTTCTTCCGGGATCCCTGGCCCTTGGTCGATTAGGGTGATATCCAGCGTATGTTCGGCATCCATCACATAGATGGTGACTTGTTCGCCGTATTTAACGCCGTTATCAATCAAATTAGATAGGCAGCGTTTAAACGCCAGAGGTTTACAGGTAAAGCCTTTCACTGCCTCACATTCGATGGTGACACGCACCCGATCTTGATTGTGGGGCTCGGCAATTACCGCCAAGAAATCAATCACATCAATCTCGGCCATGTTTTCGTGAATGTCGGTATCACGCACGGTTTGAACGGCGCCTTTTACCATGATTTCAAGCTCATCCAAGTCTTTGTTCATTTTGGCGGCCTGGATATCATCATCAATCAATTCGGCCCGCAGACGTAATCGGGTTATCGGGGTTTTTAAATCATGTGACATCGAGCGAAACAGGGTTTCACGCTCTCGCAAATGCCGTTGCAATCGACGCTGCATACGGTTGAATGCGCGTGTCACAATCGCGATTTCTGCAGCGCCTTCTTCTTTTAGTGGCGGTTGTTCAATGTCTGTACTAAATAGGTTAGCCGCTTTCGCTAAGCGTTTGAGTGGTCGCGCTTGTTGGCGAATCAAACTATAGGTAAACAGCAAAAGTAACGCGGTGATCACCACAATAAAGACCACTTGATCCGCTGTAATCAACGTATCGTCCAAGGTGACATACGGCGCGGGAAGCAGGGCAGCGATGTAAATCCACTCATTAGTTTTGAGCTCCATTTGCACCACCAAAATTGGTGGGTTGAGTGGCTCAAGGCTTAGCGTGTGATGCGCCCATGACTTGGGCAGGTCGCGGAGTAAAATGTCGTTATTTAAAACGCGCAGTGTCTCGGGGCGTGAAAACTCCACGTCAATGGTGCTCAGCGCGGGCAGTTGCGCCTCTAGCACTTGCGAGACGGTATTGACCGCCACCTGTTTCGCTTGAGTCTCTTCTATTGGCGTGATGGTAATTTTTTCTTTATTGAAAGAGACAAAAAACCGCGTTCCGCCCATATTGCGTAGCTGATTTAATGCGATGTGGCGATACGCGACGGGCAAGGACTGAAAAAAGGTGGTTGTCGAGGCGAACATATTCGCCAAGCTGGCTGACGCGGACTCTAAGCCCGCCAGCTGTGTGCGTTTGGATTGAGTATACCAAATGGATGTCGCGATCACCTGTGCGAGCACGACAGACAATAGGGTCAGGAGCAGCGTACGCGAGAGGAGAGAACGCGGCACGAGCCGTTGTAACCACTCATGATTCATATTGGATCTCAGCGACAAACATATAGCCCGCACCGCGGACGGTTTTGATTAGGTTTGCTTTACCATTATCACGCAGGCGCTGTCGTAGGCGACTCACTTGGACATCTATGCCTCGTTCTTGTGGCTGAGCGTCGCGACCGCGGGTGGCTTGGCTAATGGCGTTGCGATCTAGCAATTGGTGGGGATTGTCTATAAACAACATCAGTAGCGCATAATCCGATGCAGAGAGTTCAATCTCCATGCCGGTAACTACTTGATGTAGCTGTTGTGTCGCCGGTTCCAAGCGCCATTGACCAAAACGGATCGCTTTCGGCCGTGACAAGGTCGTTTCTTGCAACTGTTGGGTGCGGCGAAGCAAAGCACGAATACGCGCAATGAGCTGACGAGGGCTAAAGGGTTTGGCAATATAATCATCCGCGCCCAGCTCTAAGCCAACGATTTGATCGGTTTCATCAGACACCGCGGTGAGCATAATGATTGGCACGCTGGAGTCTTTGCGAATGGCTTTACATAAGGTAAACCCATCATCACCGGGAAGCATCACGTCAAGTAAGATAAGGTCCGGGTATTGGACCGCAAGCTTAGAGCGCATTTCATGACCATTTTGCGCGGTGGTCACTTCATATCCTGCTTTGGACAGATAGGCCTGCAAAAGCTCGCGAATTTCTACATCGTCATCAACCACTAAAATGCGTTTGGCTGCAGCCATAGCGCCGATACCCTTTCTTACCAACATCAATGAGCGCCATTATCGGTGGTTTGGGCCTGTGATGCTACTGACAATGACGCACTTTGCATAATTAATCAGCGACTTGATCAAGGTCAGACCACATCCCCTAGACAGGACGAACGAGAATGCAGGCAAACAAAGAATCAAAATCGCTGGAAACGAAAAGCCCTCCGAAGAGGGCTTTAGAAACCTTAGTGAGATGTCAGACAGGATTACTCGCTATCGCTGTGCATCGCTTTGTGAATACACAGTGCCGCGCCACCCCATGTGACCGCGAAACCAATGATCATCATTACAATTGCGCCTGTGGTCATGATTCTGTCTCCATATCGCGTGCGGGCGTTGTGGTTGAGTTCACGATGATACCAACCACAACCATGGCTGCGACGAGCCCCCAACCTAGGGTGATGAGTTCGAACTGTGCATAGCCGCCGTATCCTTCATTAACCGTGTTGATCAAGTTTTTGGTGATGATCACGGCCAACATAATTGGGCTGACAAAGCGGATACACACTTCCATCCACTGGCCAACACTAAACTCAGATACGCGGTTAACGTATTGGCGAATATCGGAAAGTTTCACCAACCAGCCGACGACAATGAGCTCAATCAAACAGCTTGCTAGCAGCGCTACGTTGTTGACGAAGTAGTCCACCAAATCGAGAAGCAACAAGCCGCCGTTAGTTGCAAAGGCCATCGAAACCACGAAGCCAACGCCGCAGACGGCTGTCGCTGCCTTTTCACGTGCAAGGTTCAGCTTATCCATGATCGATGCAGTCACTGCTTCGATAATCGAAATGTGTGAGCTTAGCCCAGCGACGACGAGCGCAAGGAAGAACAATGGCCCGAGGATGTAGGGGATCGGCAGTAAGTTGATCGCCGCTGGTAGCGTGACAAAGGCAAGTCCTACGCCGCCACTGACAACATCGGTAATGCCTTTGCTTTGCTCTGCCGCCATGTAGCCCAAAATGGAGAAGATCAATACCCCCGCCACAATGGAGAAGCCACAGTTGATCAGCACTGTCATCAAGGCGTTATTGTTCACGTCCGACTTTTCAGGCAGGTAGCTGGAGTAGGCCAGCATGATGGCAAATCCCACGGACAAGGTGAAGAAAATCTGCCCATAGGCGGCCGACCACACTTTTGCATCTAACAACTTGCTAAAGTCAGGCGCAAATAAGTAGTTCAAGCCATCGAGGGCACCCGGCAGCATCACTACGCGGCCAATCAGCAAGATCACCATGATGAATAGCAGTGGCATCATAATCTTGCTGGCTTTTTCAATCCCGCCTTTGACGCCACGATAGACGGCTGCATAAGTGATTGCCCATGCGATGATCATCGGAATAGCAATATGCCATTGCCAATCGCCTAAGTTGGTGGGTGAATTTTCTCCCAGTTTTAAATAGTCAGAGAAAAAGAACGCGTTGGTATCTGTGCCCCAATCTTGGCCAAACGAGAAGCCAAAGTAAGAGATGGCCCAACCAATAACGGCAACATAGTAAATACCGATGGTTGCGGCGATCAGAACTTGGAACCAGCCTAACCATTCGAACTTGGTATTGAGTTTAGAAAAGACCACAGGTGATGAGCCGCGGAGTTTTTTGCCTAACCCAAACTCCATGATCATAAAGGGGATACCGGCGGTGAGCATGGCGAAAAGGTATGGAATAAAAAAGGCGCCGCCACCGTTTTCGTAGGCCATATAAGGGAATCGCCAAATGTTCCCTAAGCCAATCGCTGACCCGACAGCGGCTAAAATAAAGCCAGCGCGCGAGCCCCATTGTTCTCGTTTCATATCTACTCCTTTGCGAATCGCTACCATCTTTCACCATATAGGTATCGCAGTGTTGTGAGGCTGCAGATCGTTTTATGGCTTATATGAAAGAAATAGCACATTCCCACAATTATAAGTTTTAACTTCCTGTTGCCCGTATGTTGAAATTTTTATCTAGGACGGGCATTGATGGCAGATTAAGCACTGGTCAGGCCTAAATCAATAGCCGCAAAACCAAGCAGTTAGCACAAAAATTTTTGTTAACTTGGTGTAAACAATTATAAGTGGTGTTTCATGCTGGGCTTTTACTTTTGAGGCAGATGATTGAACTATCAAGATTATCAATAGAGGCGAATGATCGTTATTTTGATTTGCTGTCTGGGTGACGAAAAAAACAGCAAAATGCCTCTTGAATTTAAGTTCACGCGCACATCATCACTCGCGGAGCGTCACGGTGAGGATAAGGAAATATGATTATCGCCTCAGATTCGCTCTTTAGTTCGCGACATAATGGTAATGTTTTTCACCTTTTAATCAGCAGTTTAGCTTTATAAGAGCCAACCTAATCGACGTCGGTGCAGCTTTGACAGAAGAGGGTATATACTTGGATTAACAGGTATTGCACCTGACTCGCGGCGTCTTTGAGGTTAATCATTATGTCAACAAGGAGTATCAGCATGGATAAAACACTTGCATACGCACTGACAACCGCTGTTTGCGCGCTGGGTATGATTTTCACCTTTGCTGCTGTCGCTGTGTTGTCTTAATTATCACCGATTCGCTGTTAACGAGAACGGACACTTAAGCCCTAATTGTGAGTGGCGACGTTGCGCGGTAAGCGTTACCATGCACAGCGGCCAGCGTGCTGGAAGTGAACTAACACACTGAAAGCGATGCGTTAATCAAGAGCTGTACGCTAATAAAGAGCTTTGCTCGCATAAAGCGTTATGCACGATGAATAAGGGGCGAAAGTGTTAAGAAGTAAGCAAGCTTTGACAGACAACTCTCCCGGTACGGCAATGCCAATTGCTCCGCGCCATTTTACCCGGCCACAGCGTATCGCGCTGGTACTGCAGGGAGGCGGGCAACGCGGGATTTTTACCGCAGGCGTGCTTGATGCATTTCTTAATGCCCGATTTGATCCATTTCAACTTTATTTAGGGACGTCTGCCGGCGCACTCAACTTGACGGCGTATGTATGCCAGCAGCATCGCTACGGGCATCGGTTTATCACTGAGCTCACCACGCAAGAGCGCTTTTTTCATCTGATGAAGTACGTGCGCCGTCAACACCATATGGATTTAGATTGGGCGCTTAGTACGGCATTGCCGGGTCATGAGGCTGCGCTGGACATTGAAACAGCGAAGCTACACTTGAACGGAAGAGAGGCCTACGCGTGCGTGACTGAGGTTGATACCCTGAAACCGGCCTTTTTCTCGATTACCGATGACACTTGGCCAGATGCACTCAAAGCAACCTGTGCCATCCCTTTGCTTTATCCGCACCCTGTTTGCATTAATGGTAAGCGCTATGTTGACGGTGGCGTGAGTGCCGCGGTGCCGGCGAAAGAAGCCTTCGCCCGTGGGGCGGATATTATTGTAGTGATTCGCACCGAGCCGGCGTTGGAGCAAGACAAAGGTGGCCCAGAAGATCAAAGCCACTTTTTGGATACATTACGGACCAAGTTTGAAGCCAAAAAGCCGCAGTTTAAGCTCTCTGACTATCTCTCTAATTTTGAATTTAAGTACCGTCTAACCCGGTTTGAGACCTTCCAGAAGGAGTTGAACAAGCAGTTGGCCGAACTCTCCGAACGCTACAAGTCTAGCCGTGAGCAATGGGTGAGCCGTGTTCGCGATGGAATGAGAGAAAAAGCGATGCAAAACGGTGGACGCTGGCTCTTTGGCGGCGACACGATTTACCGGTTGCAGTCGTTATCGGGTAAACCGCTGAGCAGCGAGATGCTCAAAATGCTCACTACGCACTATCAAAGCTATCAAAACGAATTGCAGTTTTTAGCCGAGCCACCACCTCGTGCACAGGTGTTACAAATTGCGCCGAGCGCACCGCTACAAAGCAGTGCATTATTGAGCAAGCCTGAGCAACTCGATGCGGACTATCAACTGGGCTTATCGCTTGGCAATCAGTTTATGGCGCAATACGGCGATGCTTTCAATACCATATCAACCGTTAAAAGTGAGGCTTTTGAGCCCACCTCAATAGCGTTACCACACCAAGGATAGGCGATGACGGAGTTTGAAAAAATGCAGCGGGGGTTGCCGTATTCCCCAGCCGATGAGGAATTAACCTTATTTCGCTATGCTGCGCGCCGCTTATGCCAACAGTTTAATCGTATCGATCCTGAAGACGCCGATAACCTTGCGATAGTAACGACCAAGCTATTTGCAGGGATTGGATCCAATGTGGATATTGATGCGCCGTTTTTTTGTCACTACGGAATGAATATCGAAATCGGCGATAACGTCAGTATTGGACCTAATTGCACCATGCTTGATGGGGCCCATGTTCGGATTGGGCATAATGTCAGCATCGGTCCCAATGTGGGTATCTATACCACGCGCCATCGCGTACTGCCGCTCGACATTGCTCGCGGAGAGTGTGAAACCTCACAAAGCGTGATTGTCGGCAATAACGTCATTATCGAAGGCAACAGTGTGATCAAAGCAGGCGTTGCGATTGGTGAAGGTGTGGTGATTGAGGCGGGATCAGTGGTGGATACAGATATCGAACCCTTTTCCATAGTGGCAGGTAATCCAGCCGAGGTTGTCCGGCGTTTACAATAGAGGTAGCCATTACTTGGGTGGAAAATGTTATAATATAACATTTTCTAATTGGCATCCTGGTAACGCTGTAGTAATGTTAACGCCCTGATTCGGGTGTCAGTAGTAAGAGACAAATTCTAATGGTAAAAGTAAGGGCTCGGGTGCCTCTGAACGTTGGAGTAGGGAGCCACATCCCTGCCGAAATTCTATCTTTTGAGGGACTAGCGTCTGGACAGGAGCACGTTGCGCTTATTTTTAAACAAGCGGACGTGACCGATCAAACTCCCCTAGTGCGAATGCATTCTGAGTGCTTAACGGGCGATGTATTCCATTCATCACGGTGTGATTGTGGTGAGCAGCTCGAAGAAACGATCCAAAAGATGGGTGAAAATGGCGGGATTATCCTCTATCTTCGTCAAGAAGGGCGTGGAATTGGCCTATACAATAAGCTTGATGCTTATGAGCTGCAAAGCCAAGGCATGACTACTTACGAAGCCAATAACCATCTTGGCTTTGCGGACGATTTACGTGACTTTACTGAAGCCGCACAAATGCTAAAAGCCTTGGACATTCATCGCATTCGGTTAGTGACCAACAACCCGAAAAAAATTGAAGAACTCCAAGCTGCCGGTATTGATCTCAAAGAAGTGATTGGCACCAAAGCGCACCTCAAAGAAGGTAATCGCAATTACTTAAAAGCTAAAATTGAGCATGGCAAACATCGTCTGAATATCGAGCAAGACTGAGTGGTAGTGAGTTGTGCTTAGTCGCAAACTTTACGCAAGGGCAGTGACAGTCACTGCCCTTTTTCGATACAGTGCGGCGCGATATATAAGCTTTCACTCAAGGACGAGTCATGAAAACGCAATTTTGGCAGTATGTTTTCCCACCTTTGCCACCCATTGCGATGTTACTCACCGTGGGTTTCGGTGTGTTGCTCAACCACTATTTTTCTTTTCCGTTCACATTAGGTTCGCCATATTGGGCTGTATTTCCTCTTACGCTCGCCATTGGATTGCTGGTGGCGGCGAAATGGGCATTTCATCGTCATCATACCACCGTTGATCCAATCAAAGAGCCATCAGCCCTGGTCACAACCGGCATTTATGCCTATACGCGCAATCCGATGTATCTCGCTTTGGTATTGCTCATCGTTAGCGCTGGATTCTACTTTAACTCTCTTTGGTGTTGGGGCTTGGTGCCCGCTTATATGACCTACCTGTCAATGACCTTTATCTTCTCTGAAGAGCAGCGGCTCGCTGCGCATTGGCCCGACGCATTTACTGAATATCGGGCACACGTCAGACGCTGGATTTGAAATTATAAAAACTAATCTCAATCATGATAAAGAATCGTGTTGCGGCGACTAAACACCCATTGCTTTCCTCACTGCTCAGGCCTATTATCGCGCTGTCTTTGGTTGTTATGTTTTTTCGTGTGACTAGCGTAAAACTTTGCAACATCCACTTATCAAATCATTATTTCGCATAATTCATTTTTAGGAGTGTAGGAATGTCTTCGGCAATGCCTATGGGTAAGTTGTTGCTGCTCATTGTAATGCTGGCTGCGGTGGGTCAAATGACTCAAACCATGTATGTTCCATCGATTGCAGCGATGGCCGCAGATTTCTCGGTATCACCGGCGCTATTGCAGGCGGTGATGGCGTGCTACTTGATCCCGTACGGGCTGTCTCAGTTTATTTATGGCCCCATCTCCGACCGCATTGGACGTAAGCCCGTTATTTTGGCCGGGCTTGCCTTATTCTTGGTCGGGACAGGGATCACGCTGTTGGCGCATTCCTATACGTGGTTTTTAGTGGGTAGTGTGGTGCAAGGCGCTGGGATTGGCTGTGGTGGTGCCATGGCGAGAACCTTAACCAGAGATTGTTTCTCTGGCGCGAAGTTGCACCGTGCCAACAGTTTAGTGAGTATGGGGCTTATCTTCTCACCATTAATGGCCCCTTTATTAGGAGGATACCTTACCGAGGTGTTGAACTGGCGGGCGAGTTACTTTTTCTTGCTGCTGTTAGCGATCGTGGTCTATGCAGTGATGGCGCTGCGTTTTACCGAAACGTTACCGCAAGAGGCTCGTCAGCCCGGTAATTTTATCGGTCGTTACCGCCATGTCATGAGCTCGCGGCGTTTTCGAGGTTACCTATTGTGTTTGATTACGGTCTTCTCGGGCGTGTCGGTCTTTGAAGCGGCCGCTGGGGTGATTATGTCTGATGGATTACAATTATCACCGACGCTGATCAGTGTCCTTTTTGTCGCGCCACTGCCTGCCTATTTAGTGGGCTCGGGCCTATCTAGCCGCTTTGCCGATACCATAGGCTACTACGCGACATTGACGCTGGGTAGCGTAATGGCATTAATGGGAGCAGGGATCCTTGTTGTATCAGGACTAATGGGCGAGATTTCTGTGTATAGCTTAATTGGTGGCGGTTGTGTGTATTTTGCCGGTGCAGGCGTGTTATTCCCAGCGGCCAGCACGGGGGCACTGAGCCCATTTCCTTATCATGCGGGCACAGCCGGTGCTATCTTGGGGGGCGCTCAAAACCTGCTTGCGGGTCTTGTGACGCTAGCGGCCAGTCGATTAGGTGTCGCGAGTCAGCTTTCTCTGGGCTCAATGATGCTTGCTCTCGGCATACTCGCGAGCATTGGCTTAATGATGAGTTATCGTGCGGACCAACACGGGGACGATCCCACCTCGGCACCAGTCCACTAAGGATACAAATGCAAACGGCAGCATGGGCTGCCGTTTTTAATTTCTCATCCTGACCATAGCGGTCGATAAAGGCGAGCTGTCACGTCAATCATCGACGTGAGGTCTGCCATCAGTGCAGTTGTGTGGGGCTGCGTTTCCATAGTAAGTGACAGAATTTTTTTTCCGGATCACGGCTGAGTAGCATACGCACAAACACATCGGCCAAGGCGCCTTCTTTTGCCATCCCAATTTGTACTTCCGCACAGTGGGCGAGGTTGATGTCAGGCCCGACATGCTCAGGCCAATCGCTGCCGACTTCAACCACGATGGCGCCGCCGTTTTCCTCAAAATGGGATTCGTATGCCGCCAAATCGTCATACTCCAAGTTATCTGGTGCCATCTCCGCGAAGATCTCAAAGGCGGTTTCGAGGATCTCATCCAAGCTCATTAGCGCTGATTGCGTCATTGGGTGCTCTCTATTCGTTCTGGGCGTGCTCGGACTATACCACGGTGGTTACGAATTCTCAGCCCGTCAATTATCCAACGCGACAGCTGGCAAGGATTATGCTTAACTTTACGCAAACGCCTGTACTCAATTTAAGCAAGCGCGTTGATACAGGGTGAGATTCGGTGGTAGAGCGTTGATTTGTCCATGCAGATGACCAACAATAGCGCACGCATTCAACCTTGTGTGAAAGTCGTGACTCAGTTGCAATCTCAAACGGCTTATTTACCAGAGCCGGATCGGCGCTCGCCGCTACAATCTGAATTTATCCCTGTCATGGTCAAAGCGATCAAACAGCTTCGTGCTTTGATCGGTAAACGGCTCCACAGTGTCTACGTGAGCGGCGATATTGTCTGGCGCCGTGCGACAGTAGGGGAGTCTGTCCTGCATTTAACCGTGGTATGCCACCAACCACTAACGCTTGACCAATCCAGTGCCATGAATACCTTGTTGTGGCGAATTAAAACCAGTCATAGCAAAGTCATCGATGGCTGTCATATCGACACAGTGACAGTGTCACAAGTCCGTGATTTGGCCGAAATCTTTCACTGGGGCTTCTTTTTTAAACATCGTGCAATGTGCCTGTATGGCCAAGATCTTTCCGAGAGTTTTGGCCATTTCGAGGCGAGTTGGGAAGTGGCGAAAGCGATGAATCCCGATTTGAGCGGTAAACTCGCACGTGCCAAGCATAAAATACAAGCGGGCACGACATGGAACACGCAACTGACTGCAGCACAGTGCATTGCCGATACCTTAATTCGTGGTGCGTTTGGTTTGGTATTGCATAAAGAAGGGACGTGGACGGAATCGCTACCTGACTGTGCAGAGTTGTTTATTAAGCATTATCCTGCTAAACAACAAGCAATTGAGCGACTTTTTATCCTGCTAGATCGCAAACCTGTAAAAAAACGTGCTGTTATGATGCTCCTCAATGACTTTGGTGACTGGTTGATCAAAGAATATGCGCGTATTGACTTTAAAATCGGTTAGCAGGACCAATACGCAGCGTATATCAGCTCGTTATCCAAAAACGTGGTTACGATAATCTGTGAGCTGGCCCACCTTATGCCCTACAAGTCGCTAACGGAATCTGATCTTGGTCAATAAAATAGTGTAACAAACTTTTCACAAATGAAGGTTTGATGAACTATAAAACGCAATTGAGCCGTAGTAGTTGTGCTCTATAGATGTATTTATTCAGTATTTATGACTAAATAAACATTTACATCGCATGCATGATTCGGTAATCTCGATTGCAGATAGTCACTGTGAGTGAATAATTAATCGACAATTCGTCGTTTTGTCACGGTGATACAAATAAAAATTCAGGATTCAGACGTATGCAAAAAACTGACTCTCTCTCGACGACGGTGCCTTCGATGAGAAATATTCTGATGTTCGCCATCCCATCGCTTCTTGGCTTACTCCTCTTTATGACGCCGGTAAACTTCGGCGATGGTGTCACCATTCCCATTGCGGTCATGGCTGGCAGCGTTCTTGATTTATTGGGTGGCTCGGCAACTGCTGTGGTCACCGCATTGGTGGTTTTCAGTGCGGTCACCTCATTGATTGTTACGCTAACAAAACCCCGCTTTATTACTCGCCACGGTTTTCTCAACGGCCTATTTAATGTTTCACCGATTTGGCTAGCCACCCGTGTGATCGGTGGTGTATTTGTTGCCATGACCTTCTTCGGTTACGGATCTGAACTTATCATGGGTGAGCTCACTGGCGCGTTCGTGCTTAATGATTTGCTGCCTATCCTGCTTTCTGTGTTTATTTTTGCTGGATTGCTGTTGCCATTGCTGACCAGTTTTGGCCTGTTGGAGATGTTAGGCGCCGTTTTCACCAAAGTGATGCGTCCATTGTTTGGCTTGCCTGGCCGCTCGGCGGTTGACTGTGCGGCATCGTGGTTAGGAGACGGCAGTGTCGGTATCTTGATGACGAGCAAGCAATACGAGCAAGGTTTTTACACACAGCGTGAAGCCGCGGTTGTCGGCACCACCTTCTCTGCGGTATCGATTAGCTTTAGCTTGGTTGTGATCGCCCAAGTTGACTTGATGCACATGTTTACTTGGTTCTATTTAGCAGTGTGTCTGGCGGGGATTGCTGCAGCGATTATCGTTCCTCGTCTTCCGCCGCTTTGCTGGAAAAAAGACGAGTTGATTGACGGCTCAACCCGCCAATCGAACGAAGAAGTGTTACCTGAAGGCCATACCACGCTGAGCTACGGCTTACAGTGCGCGCTTAACCGTGCTGAAAAAATTCGCTCGGTGAACAGCGTGCTCAAAGAAGGGGCTCAAAACGCGGTTGATATGGTGCTGGGCGTACTCCCTGTTGTGATGGCGATTGGTACAGCGGCATTGATGGTGGCTGAGTACACCAGTATCTTTAACGTACTGGGTGCACCGTTTGTTCCTTTGCTTGAGCTACTGCATATTCCCGAGGCGGTCAAAGCATCAGAAACTATGGTGATTGGTTTTGCGGATATGTTTATCCCTGCCATTCTTGCCGCGGAAATTGACAACGAGATGACTCGCTTTGTGATTGCAGCGATGTCTGTCACCCAGCTGATTTACATGTCAGAAGTTGGTGCTTTGCTGCTAGGCAGTAAAATTCCAGTCAAAATCTGGGAACTGTTTGTGATCTTTATCTTGCGTACCTTGGTGACCTTACCGGTGATCGCGGGTGTCGCACATTTGATTTTCTAAGCCGATAGGCCAAGAACAGTCTGTTAAGCGCCTCGCGTTTTCAACGTGAGGCGTTTTTTTGGGTCACGAATCCATGCAGTAGCACGTTATGCTTGGTATGGTAAATGCGTGCGAACTATCTGGCATGTTACCCCTCGTCTATCACCAACATAATGAGCGGTAAGGGTTTAATAAGGAGATGGGATGAAAATAGTGACACTTCATGGGCTGTACATGCACGGTGTGTTTTTGATCCCGCTAAGTGAACGCCTAGAAAAGCAAGGACATGAGGTGCTCAACCTTTCTTATAACACCCTAGATCCGGACTTTGAGCAAATTGCTCGTCGCATCAATGCGTTTATTGATCATCAGCCCACGATTTTAATCGGCCACTCGATGGGCGGGCTGATTATTCGCCGCTATTTGGAGCAGAGTGCGCAACTAGAAGATAACCCTGCTGATGCGGTGCACGCGGTGATTACCCTCGGCACCCCCCATCAAGGCGCAACACTGGCCAAAGTATTTGATGATTTAGGGTGGGGCGGCTGGCTGTTCCAACGGAGCCAATCTATTTTATTGCCCGATGAGGTGATGCCCTGGCAGGGATTACCACCTTTGCACAGTATTGCTGGAAATTGCCCGTGGGGCCCAGCATCGCTGCTGATAAAGAACCAAGTTTGCGACGGTACTGTGCTGGTCGAAGAAACTAAAATCGAAGGCATGAGCAGTCATGATATCTTTCCGCTCACCCACATTGCATTGCTTTTTTCTCGTCGGGTGAGCGATAAAGTGATCGCCATTATCGACAGCTACCAGCCTGCTTCCGACCAAGCCGCACAAGTTGAACCCTAACGCTAATGTGACGGAACCTCATCGGCGAGCCAGCGAGCAATAAACGTCCCCTCAGGATCGTATTGTGCAGTTTGCTTGTCGAGATTAAACCGACGACTGCCGCGCGGGTCTGCACCGACACCGGCGAGGTGTTGCCAATTACCATAGTTAGCGGCGACATCGAAATCAATCAGTTGCTGCTCAAAGTAAGCTGCGCCGTAACGCCAGTCCACACCGAGCTCATGTACCAAGCAGCTCGCGACTAATTGACGACTCCGATTCGACATCCATCCCGTGTGTTTTAGCTGGCGCATGGCGGCGTTGACGATCGGGAAATCGGTGTTGCCTTCACGCCATGCCATAAAGGCTTCGGCGTAAAACGTGGTGAGCGGACGTTTATCGGCAATGCCTTTAAAACGGAAAAAGCGCGCTCCGTAGTGATACAACATCCACTGGAAATACTCCCGCCACAGGAGCTCAAAATAGAGCCAATAGGTAGACTCATTTTTTTCCACATTACGCTCATAACGGTCCAGCTCTGCAGCGACCCAACGCACAGACAAACAACCATTGGCTAGCCATGCGGATAAACGGGATGAAAAATCCCAACCATCCAAACCATTTCGCGTCTCTTTGTAGCGCTGAATACGATGGGTATCCCATAAGTAATGATTCAGTTGCGCGCGGCCAGCAATCTCTCCACCTTGATATGGTGCAATACGGCGATCCGATAAAGGTGCGGGCTCGGTAACTATGCCATCGATAGGACGCGGTAAGGACTCTGGCACGGCAAGCGGTAGACGTGGCGGAATGTCGCGCTTTTCGACCGCTTTTCTAAATTGCGTAAAGGTGGCTGGAATATCCGGTAAATCAAAGGGTAACTGATGCTGACTAAACAGCGTATGTGCATCAGACACCACCACACGTTGTGGAAACCGGCTAACAAGGGTATCTATTTGCTGGCGCTCAAAGGGGCCTGGGTGATCGGTGACACCAATAACATCAATCTGATGTTGAGTACACAGGTCGGCGAGCACTTCCAAAGGTGCGCCTGTTCTAATAATGAGCTTTTGTCCCATGACGTCGAGCGCACGATGAAGTTCGATAAGGCTTTGCCATAAAAAGGCTTCGCGCTGAGGGCCGAGATGTTTACTTTGGAAGTGATCGGCGCGTGACCAGCGTGGATCAATGACGAACACACAGGTGATCTCGTCACAGCTCGAAGCAAGATTGGCGAGAGCAGGGTTGTCATGAATTCGAAGGTCGTGGCGAAACCACATCAGTCCGCGTTGCATGTTGATCTCCTTTTTCTCGCCAATACGCCGAGAATCGACATCCAGATTGATCAGTAAGTATGGATGCCGATGTTTTAAACAGCGAATTGGGTCTAGGATTAGATCTGTCGTTGACGTTGCGCCCAATAGCCAACAAACACAAAGACGCCTACCACAGCGCACATCAGCCATTGATCAGGCCATGCGCGCATTTTCGCGGCGAGCCAAGGGGAGACTGCCACAATAAATGCGCCATAGCCAAATGCATTGATGCCAATAAACACCAAGGTGCGGACAAAAAAGTTGTGGCCGGTCAGTAAACGACGCAGGGTACGATTAATGTCGTTACCAAACACCACCAATAAAGATGCGGTGACCGCAATGGCGATCTCGTTTAACCAAGGGGTTAGCCAAGCCCCGCCTTGGGTAAGCCAAGAGATAATAATATTCATAATTCGTCACACTCTGTAGAATGCTGCTAGGTTACTGATTTCTACTAGCGACTTCCAGTCTCAGCGTAAGTCGCGCGGTAAGGAGAAAACATGAGAATTGCCTCGATAGGATTGGGTGATATCGCCCAAAAAGCATACCTGCCACTGCTTGCAAGTTGGCCCGAACTTGACTGGGTTATGTGCAGCCGCCAAGCCGATACACTAGCGGAATTGGCGCAGCAGTATCGGGTGGCGCACACAGCAGCCAATGTTGAAGAAGTATTGGCGTTGAACGTGGATGGGGTGATGATTCATGCTGCCACTCATGCTCATCCGGCGTTGGTGCGTCCGTTCTTAGCCGCAGGTATTCCCGTGTTTGTCGACAAACCGGTGGCCCAATCGGGGGCGGATGTTGAAGCTCTCTTTAACCTTGCTGAAAAGCATAATACGCCTTTGTTTGCAGGATTTAATCGCCGTTATTTGCCGTTGTTAAACGCCCATTTAAACGGCCAGCGCCCAGAAGATGAACTCGGCTCGCCCCTGTTATCGTTGCGGTGGGAAAAGCATCGTCATGCACTGCCAGATGCGCCCCGTCGATTCATTTTCGATGACTTTATTCACCCGCTTGACAGTATTAACCTGCACGGTGACATGAACATTGATGATTTGGATGTGTTTGCCCAGTTTGATGAAGGACTGCTTGCGCGTTTAGATATTCGTTGGCATCGCGACAATAGCTTATTTGAAGCCAGTATGAATCGCCAATATGGCGCCACCAAGGAAACTATTGCCGCAGCCTACCGTAACGAGTGTTACTTCTTTGATGGATTTACGCGTGGTGAGCGCATGCAAGACAATCAAGTCGCGCAATTGGCTCTACCTGATTGGACGGGCATGCAGGCCAGCAAAGGGTTTGAAGCCATGCTGACCCACTGGTTTGAGGTCGTCAAAACGGGCCGGATAGATGCCGCTATCACCGCACGCAGTGTGGCCTCTCATTGGGTGGCCGAAGACTTAGTCGCCTATTGTGAAGCGCTGCGAGACAATGGTTAATTTGGCTTCACGGTTACGCTGTTTTTACGCGTTCTGCCGTGAGGTAAGGCATCAATAAGGCTCGCACATTTAAGGTGACATCCAATTTGGCAGCCAGCAAATACAGCCCCGCAATTTTACGATGCAAAAATAGCGCATCCGCCGGCGGCGTATGCCAATAGCCTTGCTCCATACTCAGCGCCATCCCACGGTTGCGTAAACGGGTGGCTAAATCGGCTTGACCAAAATTAAAGGGCGCGTCCGTCGCTATTGGCTCACAGGCGGTGTTCACAAGCTCAAGCACACTGGCTTTTTGCTCCGGTAAGATCGCCTCGGCAAAAAAGCCAATCTGGGTCAGCGCTGCGTCAATGCCGGGGTTATCTTTTTCAATGGCAGCTAAGAACAACTTGCGATAGCCCTCAGTAAATCGTGAGGTGTACTGACGGGTGGCACCAAAATCGAGCAAGACGATACGGCCACTTTCTGGTTGGTATAAATAATTGGCGAAGTTAGGATCTGTTTGGACTTCCCCAAACACAAACACCTCTTCAAAGAGTAGGGTAAAGAGTTGACTCACCGCGCGGTGACGCACGGCAGGCTCGGCTTTTGTTAGGGTTTCAATCGGTTCACCCGCCATAAAATCCATGGTCAACACGCGATCTGTGGTTAAGGTTGAATGGATATTGGGCACCACTAAATCCGTATGGGCATTCAGCCGCTCGTTAAAGCGCATCATGGCCTTCGCTTCTTTACGATAATCGGCTTCATCATGCAGCTGTTGCTTCGCTTCATCGAGTAAAGCTTGGTAATTCGCGTCTTTGGGGATCAGGCCACTCAAGCGCAATAAGGTAATCACATTATCAACATCGCTATCGATGCTGTCTTTAATCCGCGGGTACTGAACCTTCACCGCCACTTTGTCACCAGCATCAGTATAGGCTTCGTGCACTTGACCTATCGACGCTGACGCGATGGGCGAAAAACGAAAGTGGGTAAAATCTTGCTTCCATTCGGGCCCCCACTGCTCGGTGAGTACTTGGTTAAGTTGGGTTGATGGCATAGGCGTGGCATGATTGCGTAATCGAGCCAATAAATCACTGAGCTCGGGTGGGATCAAATCTCCCGCATCCATTGACAGTAACTGACCGACCTTCATTGCCGCGCCGCGCAAATCCGCCAGTTTATCCGCTACATGAGCAATATTAGCCGGCGACATCACCAAATCTTTACGGCTCGGCCGATTGCCTTGTGCAAACTGCTTCGCACCTTCCCACGCCACATTCGACGCCACACGCCCCGCTAGGGAAGCCAGCGCTCCTAACCGAGAATACCGCCCATGAGGAACCTTGCTACTTTTCATCACCGTCTCCTTATCAGCCAATAAGTGTACGGTATAAACCGAGGAATGGTTTGGTTGGGGGGGTTGGTTGGCCATTCCAACATTGTTTGTTCTTACGCTTCCACCCAGTAAGGTATAAGGTTCCCGGGTTGTTCAATATACCATCATCCGATTTGTAGTGTGATCTAACAACTGGTGTAGGAAATTGCCTACATATACACTTAGCCGCAACATAAAAGATGCCTCGAACAATACAGTCGCTATTGTGTACGAAGCCGGCTGATTTCTCGTTTCCGCACAGGTACGAAAGAAGGCATAAAAAACAGGAATGTTTATTAATATGGTTAAGAAAAACACAAGTATCATCGGCAGATTGCTGTTCGGCATTGCATTCTTTTTGAAATGGGCTTGGCTCTTAACGCTATTTTTATTAGGCCTATTCGCCTATGCGTTGACACCTTTCGAGGTTTTTGAATACGTCTTTTCTTTCACAGAGATCGATCTAATCGAGACACTGTTTTTAGTTTTCTTAGTGGTATTTTTTTATCATTACATAAAGCGTTGCTGGCAGATAGATGTACCAATCGTAAGAAAAATTATCACGCCGTGGGTGCATCAGGCTTGTGTGCTTTTACTAGTGATTGCTGTGTTTGTAGTAAATAAGCAATACTTTCATTTTAACTGGGAACGCTACGCTAGATTACCTTTGGTTGATTTATTGTCTTATCTGTCGATGGCAGTTACCTTC
The DNA here is from genome assembly GCF_001722075.1 of Salinivibrio sp. SS2. Taxonomy (NCBI): domain Bacteria; kingdom Pseudomonadati; phylum Pseudomonadota; class Gammaproteobacteria; order Vibrionales; family Vibrionaceae; genus Salinivibrio; species Salinivibrio sp. SS2. The sequence goes on from NZ_MEBP01000064.1 coordinate 84,980, forward strand.
CTTTATAGCTATTATCGAATCAACACGCTTGCTAGAACTAAATACCAAACGAGCGAAATCAACCGCGAAGGAGTTGCAGAATGAGAGTCGTTTGGTATTTAGTATTATGCCTTTTATGCGTTGCTAAGCCCAGCTACGCGTTAATACATTCGGATGCTAAAGCAGGCAGTGCTGATTTTTTGATCTCCGCTTGTCAAGAATATATCGAAATCTATGACAAGAAAGATGCTCCCTATTTTGGTGCCTTTCTCACCACTTCGAAGGAAGAAAGCTTTCGTGCAGGATATTGCTTAGGAGCACTCATGAATGCCGACAATATGTGTACCAGTTATGGCACACAGTCTGTGTATAGAGCCGCAGAGATAATCGCCTCTGTGACGCTTGATGATGCCTATTCTGAAACGCGGTTGTTGGAGCATGCTGTATGTCGTTAATGAATACCAATGAAGCAGTGAAAAGTCTATTCGGTGTTGAAGGAAGCCAGCTCCTTCGCTTAAAAGCGAACAGCTACGTGCGCAACCAAGTCATCCCGCCTACGCCTGAGTGGGTGCGAAAAGAAGAGTTTAGTGACGCAAGCATAAACAAGCGTGGAAAAACGTATTTGACCTCACAAGGGCAAGACTGCTTGTTTAACGCACTGGTGTTAGATGCTTTTTTTAGTGACACCAAATTCGTCAAAAAAGTATTTGATGATTCCTCCGCTCGTACCGAAAGCGCCACCTTATGCGAAGAGATCTTGCTCAACGCGCAATCTGTTCAGTCGACTGCACATTTAACACAGGCGGCGCAGCAGTTTATCGGTGAGATGCAAAATGGTGGGTTCAAATTGCGAGAACAGCGTTTAACGAGTCCCTTCCCCGATCAGCGCTTACCCAATGCGGATATGGCGATGCATAACACAGGGCTGCTCTATCAATTGCTTAGAGAACAGCGGTTGTCACTGTCATTGAAAGAGCAAATTCTCTTTCACTGGTTCGAGCAAGATCTGACAAAAGCGGCACAACTTGCCGAGCAAGTCGATAGTGCCTTGATGGACCGTGATCACGGTTTAGCTGCGCTGGTGAGTCGGGTGAATCAAGAGTATCAAGAGGCTCTGCGCTTTACGTCATTGCTAAACAGTTTACCCGAGTAAAAAAAAGCTTTTTTGTGCACTGCACAAATCAACACTACTTCTGTCACCCAGAAGGAGTAGTGTTATGAACAAAGCAAATCAACTCGTTATCAATTACCACATTACTGAGAAGTGCAATTACGACTGCCATTACTGCTATGCAAAATGGGCAAAGCCTAATGAGATCCACCGAAATATAGACGATATGCGGTCGCTGCTTTTCAAGCTAGCGCAGTACTTCTTTTCACCAAATCCTATTAAGAAAGAGTTGAAGTATCAACGTGTTAGATTAAATTTTGCAGGTGGAGAGCCTTTGCTTTTAAAGCAACGCTTTATTGACGCATTGGATTATGCCATCGAGTTAGGCTTTGATACATCTATTATTACGAACGGCCATTTAATTACAGACCAATTTATTGAGGCGCATAGCCACAAGCTCCAATTACTGGGGATTAGTTATGATGCTTGCGACCTCGAGCGACAGCAGATTATTGGTCGCAAGACAGCTGCGGGTCATGCGTTATCTTTCCACCGACTAGACTCAATTTTTACCCAAGTAAAACACTACTCACCTCACACCGAACTCAAAGTTAATACCGTCGTCAATACGTTTAATATTGAAGAAGATTTCACCACTTTAATGGCACGCATTCAGCCCCATAAATGGAAGGTACTGCGGGTATTACCTGTGTTTGATTCAGTTCAAGCCATCACGGACCAACAATTTCAGGCGTTTGTTGATCGACATCGTTCCGTGTCTCATTGCATGTCGGTTGAAGATAACGACTCAATGACCAATTCGTACCTTATGCTCAGTCCTGATGGTGCATTTTTCCAAAATGGGAATGATGGGCAAGGTTACTTTAAAAGCCGTTCATTGCTTACCACGCCTGTTGACGTTGCATTAGCGGAAACCGGATTTGATGCCGAGAAATTTTCGCAACGTTATCAGTAAGGAGGGGAGCATGACAAAGGAAATTGTAAGTGATGGTGTTAGCGTTCAAATCATTATGCCTAAAACCTCTTCTCGACTTCTCCATCAAGCTGAAGAGGTGGTGGTAAAAATATTGGATCACAAGATCTCGCCAGGCATGCACCCAAAGGTTATTCAGACGAACAAGGACTGGCTAAGTTATCGCGTTAATCGAAAATATAGACTGTTGGTAAAGCGCTCTTGCATTTCTACCGGCCCATATCACTGTATGAGCCATAAAGAATTTGATCGGTGGGCGAGTAAGCGCTGGATTAAAGCTCCGCAACGAAAGAAATTCCCCAGATACAGAGTAATATGGTCTAAATAATACTAGTCTTGCTCGTTCCCGCATGGGAACGAGTCAAATCCACGCCACGATATGACACGGTTCCTACCAGTTACATGACACTTCAACCAGTATCACAGCTTCGCTAATTGAGTGTCGCTTAGTTCATAGAAAACAGCTGGTTATGTTTTATCCTGTCTAGCTAAGTAGTAGCATTTGCTTACAAAATTAGTCTGTAGGGTAAATGCTAATGAAGCTGATGTTTAAAACAAAAATACTGCTGCTTGCCATTGTGCCGCTAATTGCCTCGATATTGATTTTGAGTGCGATCACGGCACATAACGAGCGGACATTAATAGAAGAGAACATTGCCACGTTTCGGGAAAAATTAGTCAACGAGCGTAAAAAACAACTCGAAGAAGTGACTCAGGTGGCCGAGAACATTGTAGAACGCATCAATCCCGGTACCAGTGAGGCACGTCTAGCGGCGCTGAAAACGGCGCTTACTGATGTGAAATTTGGCGAAGCGGGTTACTTTTTTATCTACAACAAACAGGGGATTAATGTGTTTCACCCTGTTAAACCAGCCCTTGAAGGGAAAAACCTGATTGATTTTACCGATCCGAAAGGCAACAAGGTTATTCAAGGCCTGCTTGAGGCCGCACAGCAAGGCGATGGCTTTTTCAATTTTATGTTTGATAAGCCCGGCGCTGACCAGCTGATTGAGAAAATTGGCTATGCGGTGATGATCAATAATGGTCGATGGTTGCTTGGTACCGGTGCCTATATCGATGATATCGAGCGAGAGGTAGCCGCTTATCGCAGTGAAGCAGAGCAAGCATTGGATGCTCAGATCTGGCGTTTAACCTTGCTTGGTTTGGGCACGGTGATTATCACAGTGTTGCTAGTGAGCTGGTTTGCGCAGCGCATTGGTGAACCAGTGAAAAATATGCTCGATAAGCTTAATGATATTGCCAGTGGCGAGGGCGATCTCACTCAGCGCTTGCATGTGCACGGCCATGATGAAATTGCCCAACTTGGTCATGCGTTTAATCGCTTTGTGGACAAACTGCAGCAAACTATTCAACGGGTCGCTCAGGTCACCGCACAAGTGAATAGCACTGCCAGTGATATGGCGCGGCAGACCGCGACGGTAGCCCAGCACTTACAAACTCATGATAACGAAACCGAGCAAGTGGTAACCGCGGTGACAGAGATGAGCTCTGCTGCGCAGGAAGTAGCACAAAACACCACGCAGGTTGCTGATGCCGCTACGTCTGCCACCCAAGATGCGCAAAACGCGCAAACCCAAGTGCATGAATCTATCGCGTCGGTTGAGCGGTTGGTGGCAAAAATGAGCGAGTCGAGTCAGCAAGTGGATCAGCTTAAAGCCCAGTCAGATAAAATTACCTCGGTACTGTCTGTGATTGGTGAAATTGCGGAACAAACCAATCTGCTGGCGCTAAATGCAGCGATTGAAGCCGCCCGTGCGGGCGAGCAGGGCAGAGGCTTTGCGGTGGTGGCCGATGAAGTGCGCACCTTGGCCAGTCGTACCCAAACCAGCACTCATGAGATCCGTGACATGCTTGATGGTCTTCATGTGCATGTAGATAGTGCCGTCAAAACCATTGCCGACAGTGATCAAGAGTGCCAAAGCATGGCAACGATTTCAGCGCAAATTGGCGAACGAATCACCTCGGTGAGTGCGGCTTTCTCGCAAGTAAACGATATGACCTCTCAAATTGCTAGCGCGGCGTCAGAGCAAACCACGGTCACAGAAGATATTCATCGCAATCTGGTATCGATTCGCGACATTGTCGCTAGCTTGTTGACCTCCAGTGAGGCATCGTCACACGCGGCGGAAGAGCTGAGCTCGCTTGGCCAAGATCTCGATACCTTGGTCGGGCAGTTTAAAGTCGCCTAAATCTCTCTTGATTCGCTCCCACGCGAAAGCGTACGCGCAAGGCATGATAAAAACGTTAAAGGACACTTACGGCAAGTGTCCTTTCGCTTTACAATAGGTATTTTAGCGGTATTATGCTCACGCAAACGTTTGCTTTGAACATATTGTGCGCTATTGAGAGGGTTTCATGCTGCCTGATGTCGAGATCTGTCGTAACACCACACTCGCCCCCATATCTACCATTGCCAAGCAAGCTGGCCTCCTTGACTCAGAGTTTAAAACGCAAGGTAGCTATAAAGCCAAAATCTCTCTCGATTGCTTAAAGCGTCTTGCCCCCAAGCGAACGGGAAAGTTAGTCCTGGTCACCGCCATCACTCCCACGCCCTTGGGTGAGGGCAAAACCGTCACCACCATTGGTTTGGCGCAAGGCTTAGCGAAGCTGAATCATTCTGTGACGGCGTGTATTCGTCAGCCTTCGATGGGGCCCGTATTTGGTGTGAAAGGTGGCGCAGCTGGCGGTGGTTATTCGCAAGTGGCTCCGATGGAGGAGCTCAACCTCCACCTGACGGGAGATATTCACGCGGTGACCGCGGCGCACAACTTGGCTGCTGCGGCTATTGATGCGCGAATCTATCACGAGCAACGTCGAGGCTATGACGATTTTGAGGCGCGTAGTGGCTTAAAAGCGTTAAAAATCGACCCAAGTCGTGTGGTATGGAAGCGGGTGATGGATCACAACGATCGCGCCTTGCGTATGGTAACTGTGGGTAAAAACGAACCGGGCAAAACCATCAACGGCTACGAGCGTGAGGGCGGATTTGATATCTCGGCCGCCTCTGAGCTAATGGCGATTCTGGCGTTGGCGAGCGATCTTCGCGATCTGCGTCAGCGCATCGGCCGCATAGTGCTGGCTTATAGCCATACCGGTGAGCCGATCACCACCGAAGATTTGCAAGTGGCCGGCGCGATGGCGGTCAGTATGAAAGAAGCGATTGAACCCACCTTGATGCAAACCCTAGAAGGTGTGCCGACACTGATTCACGCCGGTCCGTTTGCCAATATTGCCCATGGCAATTCGTCGATTATCGCCGATAACATTGCGCTTAAGCTAGGTGATTATACCGTCACCGAAGGTGGCTTTGGCTCGGACATGGGGTTTGAAAAAGCCTGCAACATTAAAGCGCAAGCATCCGGTAAAGCGCCAGACTGTGCAGTGATTGTGGCGACATTGCGTGGCTTAAAAGCCAACTCGGGTCACTACAATTTACAGCCTGGTCAGCCTATGCCCGACGCGCTCTTTGCGGATGATAACGAGGCATTAGTCGCAGGGTGCGAAAACCTCAAATGGCATATCAATAATGTGACGCAATATGGTGCGCCGGCGGTGGTGGCGATTAATCGCTTTCCACAAGACAGTGATGCGGAGCTTGCGACACTCAAGGCGATGATTGAAGCACTGCCCAACAAGGTGCGGGTAGCGATCAGTGATGGCTTTGCCCAAGGTGGCGAGGGTACGCGTGAACTGGCGGAACAAGTGGTCGCGCAATGTGAAACCAATGCATCATTCTCGCCCTTGTATCGTGCCCAGCAAAGCTTGGAAGAAAAACTAATGGCGGTTGCGGAAGTTGGTTATGGTGCGGGAAGCGTGACGTTAAGTGAGACCGCGAAACAGCAACTGCAACAATTTAAAGCGCAAGGATATGACGGCTTGGCAGTCTGTTTGGCGAAAACGCCACTGTCTATTTCAACCGATGGTGCTATAAAAGGCGCTCCCAAAGGCTTTGATGTACCGATCCGCGAGTTGAAATTGTGCGCGGGTGCCGGATTTGTCTATGCCTTATGTGGCAACGTGATGACCATGCCCGGTCTACCGGAAAAACCAGCGTTTATGAACCTTGACCTTGATGATGAGGGTAATATTGTTGGGTTAAGTTAATGACTTAGCGTTCGAGCAGAGTGCTAGGGTTAGATGACGTTGCTCGTTTAAAGGTGAAATCAATGGATGATCAACAAACTACGGATAAAGCTATAAAGCAAGCAAAAGCAATGAAAAAAGTGATTGCCAGAAAGCTTGTTGATCATTTGCCCGAGGAGGAGGAAGCGGCTTCTGTATTTATGGCAGGGTCGCCAGGCGCAGGTAAAACGGAAGCGGCTAGAGCGATGGTTCGTGCTTTCAAGAATGAACACGATCTGACATTGGTGCACATAGAGAACGATGAGTTAAGAAAGGAGTTTGAAGATTATCAAGGTTATAATTCGCCCTTGTTTCAGCGTCCAGCTACAATCTTGGTAGAGGCGATTCATGATCGCGCTTTGAAGCGAAGAGTCAGCTTTATTCTTGATTCAACGCTGTCCAATTTCGAAAAAGCGAAAGATAATATTGAGCGATCTTTGAAAAAAGGCCGCTTTGTCATGATTGTTTTTGTATATCAAGAGCCAGTGCAAGCTTGGCGGTTAGTGAAAGCGAGAGAAAGCGTTGAAGGCCGTCGTGTCCCTAGTGAAGTCTTCATAAATCAGTTCCTAGAGTCACAACGTGTGGTGAGTGAACTAAAGAAACTATTTAGGGATCAGATTGATATCACTTTTATTGAGAAAAACGTCGATGGCGATAACAAGAGACCACACTTTAACGTCAGTGACATTGACGCACTATTGCGCAAAAAGTACAATCGAGAGTCGCTTGAACGTATCGTCGGTATAACGAGAGGAGGAAGCCATGCAGAACAAGCGTAATAAGGTAAAATCTACCGCTTTCTCTGACTTCGTGCGTCACTCATCGTCGAGAGAAAAGCGAAAGTTTTTTGATAAGATAGTGAAAGAAACGATCAAAGAGCAGCAAGACATGCTCACAAAAGCAGAGCAAATAGCTAAATGTCAGTGATCGTTTATATACCTCGCGAGAGCCGCTGTTATCAGCGGCTTTTTTGTTTGTGCTAGATGCGGCCACGCTGACATTGTCTTCACGGTTGCGTGATGTGGTATCCTCTCTGACTTCAATTCTCCCACCGACTGTGAGCCTGACTTGAAAAAAATCGCGGTTTTTGTCGACGTTCAAAATATCTACTACACCACACGCCAAGCCTACGGGCGTCAGTTTAATTATCGCCAGTTGTGGCAAACCCTCAATGATATGGGGAAGGTGGTAACCGCGTATGCCTACGCCATTCGCCGCGATGACGATCAGCAAATCAAATTTCAAGATGCCCTTCGCCACATTGGCTTTACCGTCAAGCTTAAACCTTATATTCAACGCGCCGATGGCAGTACCAAAGGCGATTGGGATGTGGGTATTGCCATTGATGTGATGGAAACCGCACCCGAGGTTGATACCGTGGTGCTGTTATCCGGCGACGGAGATTTTGATTTGCTGATGAACAAAATCCGCTTGCGCTATCACACTGAAGCGGTAGTGCTTGGTGTGCCTTCCCTAACGGCTAATTCCTTGGTGAACAGTGTCGATCGCTTTATCGCGATTGAAGACGATATGTTGTTGTAGGCACGGCGTTTAGTTTGCGGTTCTGGGACAATTTCTGATTTTATGTTGATGTTGAAGTGAGTAAACGATGTACAAATTAATCGCCCTAGATATGGACGGCACCTTGTTAAACAGCGAGAAAGCAATATCTGCTGAGAATAAGCAAGCCATTGCCCGCGCGCGTGAGAAAGGCGTGACTGTGGTATTAGCGTCTGGCCGTCCGCTTGAGGGCATGCAGCCTAAGCTAGACGAACTGGGAATCGGGTCGGATAAAGACTTTGTGCTGTATTACAACGGCTCGATGGTGAAAAACGTGGGGACCGATGAGGTGATCTTGCAAAAAGGGCTAGACGGCAAAGCCGCGAAAGCGCTGGCTCGACATGCTGAAGCATTGGGTGCCTACGTGCACGCGTTTAGTACTGAGCACGGTTTAATTACACCAGCACAGAATCCGTATACCGAAATTGAAGGCAAGATCAACGGCCTAGATATTACCGTGATGGATTTCGAGACCCTAAGCGATGATCATCCGATTATCAAAGTGTTGATGGTGGCAGAGCCAAGCAAGTTAAACGAAGTAATCAGTGCGTTACCATCCGCGCTACGCGAGGAATTTACGGTCGTGCAAAGTGCGCCTTTCTTCCTCGAGTTTTTAAATCCTACGAGCAATAAAGGGGCGGGGGTGGCCGCCATTGCAGCGCATCTAGGTATTCAACCCGATGAAGTGATTTGCATGGGCGATGCTGAAAACGATCACGCGATGTTGGAATACGCGGGCCTTGGCATTGCGATGGCGAATGCCATGGAAGCAACCAAGCAAATCGCGGATTACATTACCGAGAGCAATGATGAGCACGGTGTGGCCAAAGCGATTGAAAAGTTTGTGTTAGCAGCGGATAGCGCCGTAGCGTAAAACGAACAAGCATGAATCAATGGGGCGGGTGCTTGTGCCTGCCTCGTTTTAATTTCATGGTATTGATGGTGTTGTTTACTGATGTGGCGTGAGCCTATCTTGCTTTAAAGAACAGGTAGCGGTATTCGCGGAAAACAAAAAAACCTGCTAAAAAGCAGGCTCTCTGGAAATGGTGCGTCCGGGCAGACTCGAACTGCCGACCCCCGCCATGTCAAGGCGGTACTCTAACCAACTGAGCTACGGACGCGAATTTCAAAATGTGGTGCGTCTGAGTGGACTCGAACCACCGACTTCCACCATGTCAAGGTGACACTCTAACCAACTGAGTTACAGACGCATAATTTGTCGTTTCAAGCAAAGTGGTGCGTCCGAGTGGACTCGAACCACCGACCCCCGCCATGTCAAGGCGATACTCTAACCAGCTGAGCTACGGACGCACAGTGCTTGAAAGCGGGATGAATAGTAGCGAGTTCATCTGTGTCACGCAAGCGCTTGAGCGCACTTTTTTACACATTGACGTCTGTTTGGCGATTTGGTGGTCAAATTGATGGTTTTTCACCATTTTTCTTTATGATCGCGACGTGACAGGCGGACACTTACCCGCCTAAGGTCACGTTACAGCGTTGGAACAGCTGTTGCCATACATCGGCATGATGACGAATGGCCTGTTTATACGCCGTGTATGCCTCGCCTTGCCAATAGGCGGATTTATACGCAGAAAAAGGCGGAGGCGTTTCTAGGGAGGCAAGTTGGTTTAATGTTGGCGATACATCACGATACAAGCCGTCTACGCGCGCCAAATAAGGTTGTACTTCACCCACATAATATTTGTAAAACACGGTTTTTAATCGCTCGAGGCGGGTAGTATCAAAATTTTCACCACACAGTACTTTGGATTGATTGTCGGCAATCAACTGGCTGGTTTGATTAAGCCAATCCGTATGTGCTGTCAGGCTGACGAATAATGCGCCTAAAATCGGTTGTTTTTCAATACTTTCTTGCCACTCAAGAATGCTTTCATGAGTCGACGATGGCTGTTGAACCAAGCGGCCGAATTGTGTCATCGCGCTGACCGCATTGCTATGCGCGGGAAGTTCAACCGGCAACGTGTGAATCGGCAATGACCACTGAGCTTGCCAGGCGCTGCTATCAATCACCGTATTCCAGATAACGATGGGAAGTTGCTGGGTTTTGCTTACGATGGCGTCATTGAGCGCGGTTCGGATGCTGTCATCTTTCACCTTTGGCAGGCATTGCTTAGCGACACGGATAAAACTGAGTTCGTAATCAAGCTGACGAAAGCGATCGGCGACTTTTCCCAGTGAGGAATTACGCTCGGCAATTAAATTAAACAGCCCGCATTGGCGCAGTTCATAAGCATCGAGTAACCCTAAACGGAGATCGGCGATGGGTTGTACCAGCTCCCGTTTACGAGGCAAAGAGGGTAGCGCCGGTAGGTTAAGGGGAGAGGGATCTGCATCCAACACATTTCCGAGGCGTTGTTGGTAGTCGGCCATCATGGCTTTAGCCGGATCGGCTGGTTCACAGGCAGTCAGCAAGCTTATCGATAGAACAATCAGAAGGGGAGCGAGTAAGCGCATAACACGGTGATTCCTTTAGCGTCGATGCCAGTCGATACGAAGGCGACCCGCAACCCGATCGCCACGTCTCATAGTTTACGCAACTTACTGAGTTTATGTCAGTAGGATGGTTTTATTCTCGTTACATCGCTCTAGAACCGATAAGGTCGACTATCGAACAGCGGGGTCGACACTGTCGATACGGATCACCACTGCGTCGGGTCGCCAATATTCAAATTCGCAATCCATCAACTCACCATCTTGCTTGTAGTTGATTCGGCATATTTTGAGGATGGGTTGCCCATTGGCAAGGTTCAATGCTTTGGCAACGTGAGCGGGGGCTGAGGTGGGGATGACTTCAAACCGCGAGCGTTTCGTTTCGTAGTGATATTTGTCTCGGTAAATCCCTGTCAGTGACTGGGTTAAATCCTCAGTTAAGATACCTTCAAACAAAGCGGCTTTCAGCACATTCTCGACAAACAGTACCGCTCGACCATCGATATAACGTAACCGCTCAATGATATGAATGGGCAACATAGGGCCTGCGTCCAACGCACGAGCGTACTCGCCGGATGCGACTTCGTTGCGCACTCTGATTAATCGAGTATCCGCGGTGCGATCTTGTTCGCGGATCATTTGGTGGAAGTGGGTCCGAGATAGAGGGTTATAGCCAATTCGTTCGGGGGACACATACCAACCTCGACGTTCTTCGCGATAAATCAGCCCTTCAGTCTCCAGTGAAACCAAGGCGTCTTTAACCGTAATACGCGTGGTACCGTAGAGCTCACTGAGTTCGCGTTCTGAAGGGAGTTTCTGTCCTTGATGTATCACACCTGCTTGGATTTGCTCTCGCAGATTCTGCTTGATGTATGTCAGCTGCGTACCGTATTGGCGAGTTGTCGTCACGCTCATTAGTGATCTAGTCCAGTAAAGAGTATCCCCGCAAGATAAGTCACAGAGTTAACAGAAATATGACAGCTATCAGTCGCTTGGACACAGGATGCCTGCAATAAAAGTGACATGAAATGTAAGCAGAAATGTCAATCTATTGATGCCTAATCGTCATATTTGCGCCCTAGCATGCAAAACGAACTTACTGACCTAGTCCAGAAGGATAGAGACAATGAAAACTTTGCTAAGTCGTTCCGTTGCTTTACCGGCGAAGCGTATGGTGCCAGCAGCACTGATCGCCGCCACACTGGCGTTTCCTGCGGTGGCTAAAGAGACCAACCTGGAATCTTTGACCAAGGCTGCCCAGCAAGAGGGGGCTGTTTATAGCGTGGGTATGCCCGACAGTTGGGCGAATTGGAAAGACACGTGGGCGGATTTGAAGGCAAATTATGGGTTAATCCACCAAGACACTGACATGAGCTCGGCACAAGAAATTGCCAAATTTGAAGCTGAGAAGAAAAATGCCACCGCGGATATTGGTGACGTCGGCTTTGCATTTGCGCGTGTTGCGGTGAAAAAGGGCGTCACCCAGCCCTATAAGCCGAGTACTTGGGATGATATTCCTGACTGGGCAAAAGACAAAGACGGCCACTGGGCGTTGGCTTATACCGGCACGATCGCGTTTATCGCCAACAATAACTTGGTAAAAGATGCGCCAACATCGTGGCAGGACCTACTTGAAGGGGACTACAAGGTTACGGTCGGGGATGTGGGCGTTGCGTCTCAGGCAAACAATGCTGTCTTAGCGGCTTCATTTGCCAATGGCGGTGATGAATCCAACCTAAAGCCAGCGATCGATTTCTTTGCAAAACTGGCCAAGCAGGGACGCTTATCGTTCACCAACCCAAGCATTGCGAACCTTGAAAAAGGTGAAATTGAAGTGGCTATTATGTGGGACTTCAATGCGCTGAATTACCGCGACAAAATTGATCGTGAGCGTTTCACAGTAAATATTCCTCAAGATGGCTCCGTGATTTCTGGTTACACCACCATTATCAACAAATACGCGAAAAACCCCAACGCGGCGAAGTTGGCGCGTGAGTACATTTTTAGTGACCAAGGGCAAATTAATCTTGCCGAGGGATATGCTCGTCCGATTCGTACCAATGTCACCTTACCTCAGTCGATCCAAGACAAACTGATCGCCAATGACCAATACAGCAATGTGCGCCCAGTGACGAACTTCTCGGCATGGGAAAAGTCAGCGCGCCGTCTACCTCGTCAATGGCAAGAAAGTGTACTTATCCACCAGCAATAGAAGTCGGTTAGTATGAATAATAAGGTGATCCTTGTTGTTCTTGACGGACTGAATTATCAGGTAGCCCGTGATTGCATGGGCTATCTGAACGGTCTTGTAGAACAACCTCATTCCCAATCAGCGCTGCGCACCACGCTTTATCAGCTGCAAAGTGAATTGCCATCCATGTCTCGCCCTTTGTATGAGTGCATCTTAACCGGGATCCGCCCGATAGAAAGCGGCATCGTCAACAATACGATTGTGCGTTTATCCAAGCATGATTCAGTTTTTAGCTTGGCGAGCGCACAAGGCAAGGTAACCGCGGCTGCGGCCTATCATTGGATCAGCGAGCTCTATAATCGTGCGCCTTTTGAGCCGGTTAGAGATCGCTTTACGCATGACACATCACTCAATATTCAGCATGGCTGTTTCTACCATTGGGATCATTACCCAGATGAAGCCTTGTTGTTGGACGCAGAGTATTTACGTCGTACTTTCGAGCCCGATTTTTTGCTCATCCACCCCATGAATATGGATGATCTCGGGCACAAACACGGCTTGGATTCTCAGCAATATCGCAATGGTGCGCGGCATATTGATAGTTTGCTCGCGAATTACATCGAAGCTTGGGTAGCCGACGGTTATCAAGTGCTGATCACCAGCGATCATGGGATGAATAATGATAGGTCGCACGGTGGTACGTTGGCAGAAGAGCGCGATGTGCCTTTGTTTGTTATCGGTGAGCGTTTTAGCCATCAAGCCTGCCAGGTTAAACAAACCGAACTGTGCGGCACTGTGTGTCAGCTATTGCAGCTCGACCACCCCAAACCTTTTACTCAGGAATTGTTAGCATGATGGACAGTTCTCTTACTCCCACGCACACCCATACACCGACCAAAACCAAGCTCGCTTGGGTGACTCGACTTAAACGTTGGAAACCCGCGCTGTGGTTAGTTCCTTTTGGCTGCTTTTTCTATCTGTTTCAGATTGCGCCCATGGTCTGGGTGTTCGTTAATAGCTTTATTTACGACGACACATTAAGCGTCGATAACTATGTCGAAATCATCGACTCTGCGTTTATGCTTCAGGCGTTTAGTAATAGCTTGTGGCTGGCGTTTTGGTCGAGTGTGGTGGGGTTGGCCATCGCAACTTTGTTGGTGTCTTCGCTACGTCGTGTCGATTCTAAACTTCGTGATGGCGTGATTGCCTTTACCAATATGAGCAGCAACTTTGCCGGCGTGCCATTGGCGTTTGCCTTTATCATTATTTTGGGTACCAATGGCGCCATTACCTTGCTCCTCAAGCAATACGGTGTACTGGGCGAGTTTGACCTTTACGGCAAGTGGGGATTGTTGGCGATCTATATTTATTTTCAAATTCCACTTGCGGTGTTGCTTCTCTATCCCGCGTTTGATGCGTTGAGTGATGACTGGCAAGCCGCCGCTGCCCTGTTGGGGGCTCGTACATCACAATACTGGGCGCGAGTGGCCTTGCCTGTTCTCTCTCCCGCGTTATTTGGCACCTTTATTATCCTCATTGCCAATGCTATCGGCGCTTATGCCAGTGTTTATGCGCTAACGTCGGGTAATTACAACCTTGTCACCGTGCGCATTGCCAGTTTGGTATCGGGCGATTTATTCCTTGAGCCCAATCTGGCAGCGGCGATTTCTGTCATTCTGATGGTGTTACTGGCGTTTATCACCGTCGTTAACCAATGGCTTATTGCGAAAAGCTACGCGGGCAAAAAGGGGAGAAAATAGCGATGGATACGATGAATAACCGATACCACAAAACCGTGGTTTACGGCATTGTTGGCGTGATGCTAGTCCCGATCTTAGCGACCTTAATCTATTCATTCTCATCGCGTTGGGGCGCCACAGTGTTACCCGATGGATTTACGTTGGATTGGTACCTAAAGCTGGTTACCGATCCGCGTTTTTTAGAAGCATTTGGTCGCTCGCTGTTTATTTGTATCGCCGCGTTGACGCTCAGTGTGGTGTTGATCTTACCGGCAATTTTTGTCGTGTTTTACTACTTTCCATCCCTCGATAAGCTAATGAATATGCTGATCTTGCTTCCCTTTGCCGTGCCACCTGTGGTGTCTTCGGTGGGGTTACTTCAGCTTTATGCCGACAGCGAGATTGCACTGATTGGCACCCCTTGGATTTTGATTGGCACCTACTTCACTATTGCGTTGCCCTTTATGTACCGTGCGATTGCCAATAGCTTCGAGGCAATTCACCTGCATGATCTGATGGATGCCGCTCATTTACTCGGCGCGAGTACCCGCCAAGCCTTTTTACTGATCGTACTACCGAATGTGAAAAAAGGCCTCATGGCGTCGCTGTTCTTGTCGTTTTCGTTTCTACTCGGCGAGTTTGTTTTTGCCAATATCTTGGTGGGAACCCGTTACGAGACACTGCAAATCTATCTCTACAATATGCGTCAAACCAGTGGTCACTTTACTTCCGCCTTGGTCATGACCTATTTCCTGTTTATTTTCTTACTGACTTGGCTCGCAAGTCGTTTTAGCCGAGGGGTGAAATAATGAGTTACGTTCGTGCCAATAACCTGACGAAACGCTTTGGTGATAACACTGTCTTTGAAGACATTGAGTTCACGATTGAGCAAGGCGAATTTATTACTTTGTTGGGGCCGAGTGGTTGCGGTAAATCAACCTTGCTACGCAGCCTGGCTGGCTTGAACCCCGTTGATGATGGTGAGATATGGGTAAATGGTGAAAATATTACTCACCAAACGCCTCAGCAGCGAGGGATTGGCATGGTGTTTCAGTCATACGCCTTGTTCCCCAATATGACGGTTGAAGCCAATATTGCTTTTGGATTGAAAATGAAGCGATGGGGGACGGCTGACATCCAACGTGAAGTGGCTAAGGTTATTGCGCTGGTTGATCTGACGGGGAAGGAAAAACACTATCCACACCAATTATCTGGCGGACAGCGTCAACGTGTTGCCCTTGCTCGCGCTTTGGTCGTGAAACCGCGAATTTTATTGCTAGATGAGCCACTCTCGGCACTGGATGCCAAAATTCGCAAACACCTTCGCCAGCAAATCCGTGACATTCAAAAAGAGATGGATTTGACCACGATCTTTGTTACCCATGACCAAGAAGAAGCGATGATCATGTCAGATCGTATTTTCTTGATGGACAAAGGTGAAATCGTACAAGCGGGCACGCCGGAAGCCATTTATACCCAGCCGGCCAATGAGTTTGTTGCCGGGTTTATGGGCCATTACAACTTGGTAGAGGCCAAGAAAGCGAAACAGCTGTTTAATCTGGATACCGAGTGGAAAGTGGCGATTCGCCCTGAGTCCATTTATATCAAAGAGCCGGGACGCCAATATGGCTCACATATTTCTGCGCCACGTGTCGGTCGGATCCATAACCATCAACTGCTTGGTAATGTGATTCGCTACCAAGTGGCGGTCGATGACTGCCACCTCACCGTGGATCTACTCAATCGCTCATCTGAGCGTTTGTTGGCGAACGGTAGTCAGCTCGAGCTGCTTTTTAACCTTAATGAACTCCAACCCGTGAGGCCTTAGCTATGTCGTCACCTTTGTACGTTTTTGATATGGACGATACCTTGATTAATGGTGACTGTGCCATGTTGTTTAACGCGTTTTTGGTAGAAAAAGGCGTGGTGACGCAATCCGATTTTTTAAAGGAAGATCAGCGTTTAATGCAGCTTTATACGCAAGGAAAGCTCGACATGGCGAGCTACCTTCAATTTGCGATGGCGCCCCTGACCGACTTATCCGTCGAACAGGTCCATGCGTTGGTAGAAGAGTGTTTGCACACCAAAATTTTACCTAAGCAGTTTGCCGAGTCGAAAACATTGCTGGCGCAGTTAGACCGTGATGGCATCGATAGGGTGATTATTTCAGCCAGCGTTACGTTTCTTGTCGAGGCGGTGGGGCGCCACCTTGGGATCCCTGACGCCTTGGGGATTGATTTAGTGACAGCGCACAATCGTTATACCGCTACCATTGCTGGCGTACCAAGCTATCGAGAAGGGAAGGTGGCACGTTTAGAGGCATGGCTAAATGCTCAGTCAACCGACTATTCAGCGATTCACTTTTTCACCGATTCGATCAACGATTTGCCTTTATGCTTGTACGCTGATTATGTTTACTTGGTCAACCCTTGTTCGCAGTTACGCGCCCAAGCCGATCAGCCCAATTGGACGATTTTAAGTTGGGAATAGATTATAGGTGGGAGAGGAGGTTGCCCTGCTGAAAGAAAACCTCAGCAGGGCGATAGGATTAGCGTTCTGACATGGCAAGTTGAAACTCAGAGGACTGGTTGCGCATCCAAAACAATCGCAGACCGAGCAAGAGGGCGGCGGTGGAAATACCAATAATGATCCCAACCCAAAAGCCGTGAGCGCCCATTGCCGGTACCAGCCAATCTGTCATGCCTAATACGTAGCCGAGTGGCAAACCAAACACCCAGTAAGACACCAATGTTCGTTGGAAGATGGCGCGCATATCTTTATAACCACGCAGTGCACCGGCGGCAACCACTTGAATAGAGTCGGTAATTTGATATACCGCTGCCAATAACATCAAGGATGAGGCCAGTGTCGCCACTTCCACATTATCCGAGTAGAGTGCGATGATGGGGTCGCGGAGCCAAACGGTAAGGATAGCCGTAATACACGCGGTGCTTACGCCAAGCCAAATACCAATTTTGGCCGAATTGCCCGCACCTACCGTGGTGCGTTTGCCCAGCAAATGACCCACGCGAATACTGACTGCTGCACTGAGGCTCATCGGTAGCATAAAAATCATGGTCGAAAAGTTAATCGCAACTTGGTGAGCGGCCACGGTAATCGGTCCCAGCGGAGCAATCAAAATCGCAATGGCTGCAAACAAGGTCACTTCAAAAAAGAGTGACGCGGCAACAGGAAAACCGAGGCGAAACAGGCGGATTTGTTCTTTAAACGCAGGCGCATAAAGCGAAACAAACAGCTGTAAGGTGCTCAGTTTTTTACTGAATACCACATAAATCCACATCAATACGGCCATCAGCCAATACACAATGGCGGTTGCGACCCCACAGCCGACACCGCCAAGCTCAGGCGCACCGAGTTTGCCATACACAAACATCCAGTTTAACGGAATGTTGGCGGCAAGGCCGATAAAACCAATGACCATCGCGGGAATGGTCATCGACATGCCTTCGCAAAGGTTACGAATCGCTTGGAACACCAAAAAGGCCGGAACCGCCCAAATCACGGCGTGTAAGTAACCGATTGTTTTATCGGTTAATGCAGCTTCAACATCCATCAAGTTGATGATGACGCCAGCTTTATACAAAACCAATCCGATAGGAATACTCAGAAACAGCGCCATATAGAGGCCTTGCTGAAATTGATAGGGGATCTGGTCGTCCTTGCTTGCGCCATTAAGCTGAGCAATCATCGGGACCATAGCCATCAACAGGCCAATACCAAACAAAATAGCTGGCATCCACACACTGGATGCAACGGCGACGGCGGCCATGTCGGTCGCGCTATAGCCACCGGCCATGACGGTGTCGACAAAGCCCATCGACGTTTGCGCGATTTGCGCGATAAACACTGGAATACTGAGCCTAATTATGGCGCTCGCTTCATCACGATACTGCTGCACGACTGCCTCAACACGGTTGTCTAAAAGGGAAGGAGGGAACAGATAATACGAGGGAGATTATACGTGCTAGAGCGGTGAAAGAGAAAGCAAAACTCGGCACGGCGCCTGTATTTCTGACAGACGGGACAACGCTGAGTGTGTCGCGTTAGATAGGCCCGAGCGCGTCTTATCCGTTAAAAGATTTGCTCGTCGTCTGCATCGACAAATAAATTGACCGTTTTATGCAACTCATCAATCTGCATATTGTAGTGAATGGCATTGCAGCAATTTGGGCAATCTTCATAGAACTCTTGGTTTCCGCCGCTTAAGTCAAGCGTAATATCAAAACGGTGTCCACAATGGGGGCAGCTCACGATCCGGTCAGTGATGTCTTTCATTATTCCTCCTCATGATGGGACGTCACTTTCTCTCCAATAAGGCTTTCTTGATAAGTATAGAAGATATGATGAGGCGCGGTCCTCCTCGGATAAAGTGTATCGAGGTGCTGAGGGAGGTGGTAAAGTGATGGAAATAAAAGAGGCGGCCAATGCCGCCTTATGGAAATGCCCATGAACGATATCGGTGTTACAGCATCTCCGAGGTAAAGTCGCCAAGAGTCTCAAGTTTGTGATCCGCAATGACAAAGCGTGGATCATCCCATTCGTGAGCGGCGGGTACTACAATGGTTTTCATCGAGGCCGCTTTGGCGGCGAGCAGACCAGTGAATGAGTCCTCGAAGGCAATACATTGCTCAGGCTCAACGTCTAGTGCTTGCGCGGCATTCAGGTAGACTTCTGGATGGGGTTTTCCGTGCTTTAAATCACCGGCGGATTCAATAATAGAAAACTGATCACTTAACCCTAATGCATCTAGCGTTGGGTGAATGAGCGACAGGGGAGACGAAGACGCAAGCCCGATTTTAAGTCCGGCTTGGCGACAAATGGCCAATGCCTCTTTCACGCCCGGCATCATGGGTTTTTCTTGCTGAACCAATTCGACCACACGCGCGACGATACGCTCTCTAACCTCGGCATTTGAAGGGCCCTGCCAAGGTTGCGTACGTGCATAGTGTTTTACAATTTCATCGATGCGAACACCAGTGGTGTCACGGGTGTCTTGCAAACTAATGGAAACTCCTAGCTCGCTCAGTACATCGATTTGAGCGCGTTGCCAGAAGGGTTCTGAGTCGACCAAAAGGCCGTCCATATCGAAAATTGCGGCAGATAACATTGCCAACCTCTATCTGTATGCATGGATAGCGCATGCTACACCGTCAGTCCCAGTTTTGTCAGCAACTGCTCTGTTTTCGTTAAATAAGGGCCGCCGAATAGGTTTACGTGGTTGAGTACATGATAAAGGTTATAAATGTCTTTACGCTGTTGGTAGCCTTCATCTAACGGCCATTCGGCGTGATAGCCATTGTAGAAACTTTCAGGGAAGCCGCCGAACAGCTCAGTCAGTGCGATATCGGTTTCACGGTCGCCCCAGTAACTGGCAGGGTCGAACACGACTGGGCCGTTCACCGATAATCCGGCATTACCATGCCACAAATCACCGTGTAGCAGAGATGGCTTGGGAGTGTGGCCCGCTAAAGCGAGTTTTACCCCTTGAATGATGGCTTCGATGTCGCCGAAATGGAGGCCTTTTTCGGCAGCAAGTTGCAACTGCCAGCCAATCCGTTGCTCAGCAAAAAACTGACACCATTTGCGGTGCCAGCAGTTACGCTGCTCCGTCATGCCGATGTAGTTATCATCATCAAACCCATATTCAACCTGTTCGCCCCAACGGTGATGGCGAGCGAGGTGTTGGCCCAGTAGATAGGCTTGGGTGTCATCGAGAGGTTTAATCGGGAGATAACTTAATACTAATGCCGCTTGATCTTTCACTGGGCCAACATAATGGACCTGTGGCACTTGTATTTGTTCACTGATAGCCAGTTGTCGCAGTGCTTCTGCTTCGGCCTCAAAAACGGGTAGGCATTCGCGTTCATTAATTTTAACGAAGAACCGCTGTGCTTTATCGTCACTGACACAATAAGCGTCGTGAATATCACCGCCAGAAACCGGCGTTTTCTCTGTGATTTCAAAATCAATATTGAGTTGATCTGAAAGGTGAACCGACAGTGCATGCCACATAAGCGACTCCGTTACATCGAGGTCAGGGGGAAGTAACAGCGATTGGTTATATATTAGCCTATGATTTCGCCCAATATCTGTGGAGATGGCGACACTTTATATAAAAAACGACCCAAATCCTTAGTTATGCGTGTGTTAACACGATTCGTTAGGACAGGGCCGTTTCACTCATGGTTAGATTATGTAGATAACGCGCAAATCATTGATGCAAACTTGGCAACGCGCCAGCAGGCATCAGACGATTGTAGGTGCCTGTTTGGAGGAGTGCATTTGCTTTTTCAATATCAGGGGCAAAGTAACGGTCCTTGTCGTAAAAAGGCACGACGCCACGTAGCTCCGCCTTCGCCTGCTCCAATTTCTCTGAGCTTTGCAGCGGTGCTCGGAAGTCGATACCTTGGCAAGCAGAAAGCAACTCAACGGCGAGGATCCCACGTGTATTACTGCTCATGTCTTTGAGGCGACGGGCGGCAAAGGTAGCCATAGATACATGATCTTCTTGGTTGGCCGATGTGGGCAAGCTGTCAATCGAGGCTGGGTGCGCTAAGGTTTTGTTTTCGCTTGCGAGCGCGGCGGCGGTGACTTGCGCGATCATAAAGCCCGAGTTAACGCCACCATTGTTAACCAAAAATGCAGGCAGCTTGCTGAGATTGCTATCGATAAGTAGGGCCATACGACGTTCAGATAAGCTGCCAATCTCTGCAATGGCTAATGCGAGGTTATCCGCTGCCATCGCCACCGGCTCAGCATGGAAATTGCCCCCAGAGAGGATGTCACCATCTTCTGGGAAAACCAAAGGATTATCAGATACTGCATTGGCTTCGGTGGTCAATACGTCGGCAGCGTGGCGAATTTGCTGTAAACACGCGCCCATCACTTGCGGCTGACAGCGCAGCGAGTATGGGTCTTGTACTTTTTCACAGTTTTGGTGGCTATCGCCAATTTCACTGGTTTCACCCAGTAGATGACGATAGGCAGCGGCGGCATCCATTTGCGTCTGATGTCCACGTACAGCATGAATGCGAGGATCAAACGGCCGGCGACTTCCCAATGCCGCTTCGACAGATAGGGCACCACACACAGTGGCGGCAGCATACAAATCTTCGGCTTCAAACAAGCCTTCTAGTGCAAATGCCGTGGATGCTTGCGTACCGTTAAGTAGTGCAAGGCCCTCTTTAGGCCCAAGCGTGATCGGGGACAGTCCGGCAATTTTGAGCGCGGCTTCACCTGAGATCACTTCGCCTTTGTAGCGTGCTTGGCCTTCACCCAATAAAACAGTACTCATATGCGCCAAAGGCGCGAGGTCGCCTGAAGCGCCAACAGAGCCTTTCTTGGGAATACAAGGGTACACTTCGTGATTAATCAGTGCTGCCAAGGCTTCGACGACGCTAAAGCGAATACCCGAATAGCCGCGCGCAAGGCTGGCAATTTTGAGCACGATCATCAATCGTACTGTGGCATCGTCCATAAACTCGCCAATGCCAGCTGCGTGAGATAATACGATGGAGCGCTGCAGTGTTTCCAAATCATCAAGTTCGATACGGGTGTTAGCAAGCAAGCCAAACCCGGTGTTGATGCCATAAACCACACGTCCTTGATCAAGGACCTCTGCAACTGTGTCTGTGCTTGCTTTCATGGTGGATTCAATGCCATCTGCAAATGCAATTTTTACCGGTTCACGGCTCACTTGGCGTAGCTGGGCAAGCGTGAGCTCGCCCGGTTGTAACGTCAATGTGGTCATTTTGCTCTCCTTAGCGCAGCGGCTGGTTAGGAATATCCAGCAGCGGTAAATCTAGGTTCTGTTCTTTGGCACAATTAATCGCGATGTCATACCCCGCGTCAGCGTGGCGCATCACTCCGGTTGCAGGGTCGTTATGGAGCACACGACCAATACGTGCATGGGCGTCATCTGTACCATCACAGACAATCACGACGCCTGAATGTTGCGAGAAGCCCATGCCGACGCCACCACCGTGGTGAAGTGACACCCAGGTCGCGCCTGATGCGGTATTAAGTAGCGCGTTGAGCAAAGGCCAATCAGAGACAGCATCAGAGCCATCCATCATGCCCTCGGTTTCACGGTTAGGGCTGGCAACCGAGCCAGAATCCAGATGGTCTCGGCCGATCACGATAGGCGCTTTGAGTTCGCCACTTTTTACCATCTCATTGAAAGCCAACGCTAAGCGTGCCCGATCTTTAAGGCCGACCCAGCAAATGCGCGCAGGTAACCCTTGGAATTGAATACGCTCTTTTGCCATATCTAGCCAGTTGTGTAGATGCGGATCATCGGGGATCAACTCTTTTACTTTTTGGTCAGTTTTATAGATATCTTCGGGATCGCCGGATAATGCTGCCCAGCGGAATGGCCCAATACCTTCACAGAACAGAGGACGAATATACGCAGGGACAAAGCCCGGAAAATCAAACGCATTTTCAACGCCCACTTCTAATGCCATTTGGCGAATATTGTTGCCGTAATCTAGAGTTGCCGCACCGCGAGATTGGAGTTCAAGCATGGCTTTAACTTGTACTGCCATCGATGCTTTTGCCGCTTTGACGACCTCAGATTCGTTTTCTTTTCGTTGTGCGACGGCTTGCTCCATCGTCCAGCCTTGCGGCAAGTAGCCGTTTAGAGGGTCGTGCGCTGACGTTTGATCGGTAACTACATCAGGGACGATGTTTCGTGCCACAAGTTCTGGGAAGATATCGGCAGCATTGGCTAATAGACCGACAGAGACGGGCTTACCGGACTGTTTGGCGTCTTCAATCATTCCAAGCGCTTCATCGAGTGATGTTGCTTTGCGATCGACGTAGCCAGTGCGCAGGCGATAATCAATACGGCTTTCGTCACATTCAACCGCAATCATCGAGAAGCCCGCCATGGTTGCAGCAAGTGGCTGAGCGCCACCCATGCCACCCAGACCACCCGTTAAGATCCAACGTCCCTTGGCGTCGCCGCCAAAGTGCTTTTTAGCAACCGCAACAAAGGTTTCGTAAGTGCCTTGCACAATGCCCTGCGAGCCAATGTAGATCCAGCTTCCTGCAGTCATTTGGCCGTACATCATCAAGCCTTGCTTGTCGAGCTCGTTAAAGTGTTCCCAATTTGCCCAATGAGGCACCAAGTTTGAGTTGGCAATCAGAACACGAGGTGCATCTTTATGAGTGGTAAAGACTCCAACGGGTTTACCGGATTGCACTAGTAAAGTTTGGTTATCTTCAAGGCGTTTTAGCACCTCGACAATCTTGTCATAGCATTGCCAGTTGCGTGCGGCTCGACCAATACCTCCGTAAACCACCAGTCCATGCGGATGCTCGGCGACATCTGGATGTAAGTTATTCATCAACATGCGTAAAGGCGCTTCGGTCAGCCAACTTTTAGCGTTTAGTTTCGTACCTGTTGGTGCTTGGATGGTCCGTGAGTCAAAACGTGGATCCGTCATGGTTACTCTCCTTGATTGTCGATACGGGTTGGCGATGCATGCAACATTGACCATGCCATGCGTGCGGCAAGGCGGCTGGTTTGTTGGTCGCGGTCATAGTTTGGGTTCACTTCGGTGATGTCACACACAGGAATACGGATGGCCTGCTGGTGGGCATCGGTAAAGATTTGTTGGAGCAAAGGCTCGATGACATGAACGGGCACACCATAAGCGGCAGGCGCACTAACGCCGGGTGCACTTGCGGCTGGGAATACATCCATGTCGAGAGTGAGGTAGAGATAATCACACCCTTGGATAAATTGGGTGAGCTTGGTTTTGAGTGCCGGCAGTGCGTCAGTGTGCATCTGGGTGTCTTCTTCGACCCAGCAATTAAGCTGCTCTGCTTTATCAAATAAGGCTTGGGTATTGCTAGTGCGACTGACGCCCAAGCAAGCATAATGGAATGGCCAGTCTCGTTGTTGGCAAAACTGCGCAATTTGTGCAAAGGGCGTCCCTGAGCTACCTTCCTGACTCAGCCCTTGGGGCGTACGCAAGTCAAAGTGCGCATCAAAATTGATAATGCCAATTTTAGGAGCGCGTTGGCTGTTTTCAGATAAGTGGCGCGATATATAACTGGATAAGCCTTGAAAGCTTGCCCACGCCGTTTCATGCCCGCCACCCAGCGTTAGTACATTGTGGTGGGGAAGGACATTCGCAATCTGTGCGCTTAGGCTTTGCTGTGCTAATACAAGGTCACCGTCGTCACAGGCGATAGTGCCACCATCAAATAATGGCGGACATTGATGCCAAGCGAGGTTCGCGAGTGCTTGACGGATCGCATCCGGTGCCAGCGCCGCGCCTTGACGGCCTTTATTGCGCGCGACACCTTCATCACACGCAAAGCCAAATAAGACAGTCCCAGCGTGCGAACTTCCGTCACTCAGTGCTTGAATATGTTGATGCAAACGCAGGCCGCGCTCGCCATCTTCAGGGTCGGTACGTCCTTGCCAGAGCGACATATCGGCAGGTATATGTTTCATCCTCGGACTCCTTGCTCATCATACCAATCACCATTGACGATACGGCCAAGTAGTGGGGCGGTAGCGACCATGTAGCTGAGCTCGGCTGGCGTTTCACAGTCCCATACGGCTAAGTCGGCATCGAACCCGACAGCGATTTGTCCTTTGTGTGATAATCCCAATGCTTGCGCGGCATGGCGTGTGACGCCGTATAAGTTTTCCTTGGGGGTTAAACCAAATAAGGTTGATGCCATATTCATCATCAACGTGAGTGACGCAAACGGTGAGGTGCCGGGATTAAAGTCGGTGGCAAGTGCCATAGGGACCCGGCTTTCACGAAGAGCGGCAATCGGAGGCTGCTGTGTTTCACGCAAAAAGTAAAACGCACCGGGTAGCAGCGTCGCAACGGTATCGTATTCAGCGAGGACTTGCACATCGGCCTCTGACAAATACTCAATATGATCCACGGATAAAGCGCCTGCTTTGGCCGCAGCGACACTGCCACCCAGATCGCTAAGTTGTTCGGTATGTGCTTTTACTTTTAAGCCATGAGCGTTGGCGGCGGCGAAAACACGCTCTGCTTGCTCGACACTGAACGCGATATTCTCGCAGAATACATCAACAGCATCTGCCAGTTGTTGTTCTGCCACAGCCGGAATCATGGCGTGGCAGACAAAATCAATGTAGCTATCTGCATCATTACGGTATTCAGGTGGCAGTGCATGTGCGGCCAATAGCGTCGTTGATACATTGACCGGTAAGTGTTGGTCTATTGATTTCGCGACACGTAGCATTTTGAGCTCGTCTTCCAGCGTGAGCCCATAACCGGATTTGATTTCAATTGTTGTGACGCCGTCACGTATCAACGCATTGGCGCGCGGTAAAGCCAGTTCCAATAAGGTTGTTTCACTGGCTGCTCGTGTCGCTTTTACTGTCGACAGAATGCCACCACCTTGAGCTGCAATAGTTTGATATGGCACACCGTTTAAGCGCTGTTCAAACTCGCCGGCGCGGTTACCTGCAAAAACTAAATGGGTATGGCTATCGATGAACCCCGGCGTCACTAACTTGCCATTCAGTGATTGGGAGGGCCAATCCAGCGCTTCAGCGTCGTGTCCAAGGGCGACAATCTTGCCGTCTTCGACCGCGATAGATTGGTTGTCTTGGCAGCTGTAACCGTCAGATGCATAAACATCGGTGGCCATAGTCACTAATTTGGCGTGGGTATATACCTTTCTCATCGGTGATGCCTTACTACCTCTTTAAATGTCTATACAAATGTATAGACAAATAAGTGGTTGGGTACAAGAGGGGATGTAAAGGTTTTGTGATCGATTCGATCTAATTATCGATCGGTGCGTGAAGTCAGCTTGTAACGAGTGCCGGGATGGTAGAGTAGTGCCGCACTGACCAATGATTGTTGGCTCCATGTTCTCCTATGCAGCAACAAGCACGGCTCGTCGGCTTTCATCGCTAGCGCCTGACGGACCGAATCCGAGGCAATGATCGCTTCTACCGTGTGTTCAATGGTATTTACTGGACATACCTGCGACAGGTACTCGTTGGGCGTGTGTTGACTAAAGTCTTGATGCAGATAATCGGGGGCCAATGCAGGATTAACCCACCGTTGCTCTAGCTGCAGAGGGACATTATCGGCGTAGTGCACTATCTCACTAAAAAAGACGTCAGTGCCAAGCATGACACCGAGGCGCATCGCGACATCTGCAGAGGCCGATATCCGTTTTAGGGTGCGAATATCACTATGATAGGTTTGGCCTCGCGCCGTTACTTCATCAGCAATGTTGCGGATATCCATTAGCGGCGATTCTGCTTTGGGTTGCGTAACAAATGTGCCTAGTCGCGGTGTACGCTCAAGCCGGCCTTCGGTCACCAAATCGCGTACCGCTTTATTCACTGTCATGCGACTTACATTAAACTGCGCGCAGAGCTCATGCTCAGTAGGAATACGCGCGCCCACAGGCCACACTTGCTGCTCAATCTTATTTACGATGTAGTCTTTGATTTGCTGAAAGCGGGGCGCTTTGGCCATGCGTGATCCTTTCATTGTTTATTGTGTATACAAATGAGCATTGATGAAGTTTATAACAAAATCAAGTGACTGGCAGGCGCAAATAGGTTGATAAGGACGAAAAGAAAAGGGAATTAATTGAGGGGATGACTTGCATCACAAAAGCGGTATCTTCATAATCGACGCTTACTTATTCTGCGCGGTTATTCTCAAACCGTGAAATACATTCATGTGCCACTTGGTGTGTGGCACCACTGAGAAGGATTGTTATCAATGCCTGTAATTACCCTCCCTGACGGCAGTCAGCGTGCTTTTGACCACCCCGTTTCTACTTTTGATGTTGCCAGTGATATTGGCCCAGGCCTTGCCAAAGCGTGCATTGCCGGTCGTGTAGATGGTGTGCGTGTTGACGCTTGCGACCTTATTGAAACTGACGCACAGCTAGAAATCATTACTGCGAAAGATGAAGACGGTTTAGAAATCATCCGTCACTCGTGTGCCCACTTGTTAGGTCACGCGATTAAGCAGCTTTTCCCAGAAACCAAAATGGCGATTGGTCCAACCATCGACAATGGTTTTTATTACGATATCGATCTTGAGCGGTCGTTGACTCAAGACGATCTCGATGCGATTGAAAAACGCATGAAAGAGCTGGCGAAAACCAAATATCAAGTCGTTAAGAAAAACGTCAGCTGGCAAGAAGCTCGCGATACGTTTGAAGCGCGCGGTGAGTCATACAAGATGGAAATCTTGGATGAGAATGTATCACGCGACGACCGTCCAGGCTTGTACCATCACGAAGAATACATTGATATGTGTCGTGGCCCACACGTGCCAAATATGAGCTTTTGTCAGAACTTCAAAATTTTGAACGTAGCGGGCGCGTACTGGCGTGGTAACAGCGACAACAAAATGCTGCAGCGTATTTACGGCACAGCATTTGCGGATAAAAAGCAACTTAAAGCACACCTAGTGCGTCTCGAAGAAGCCGCGAAGCGCGATCACCGTAAACTGGGTAAGCAACTTGATCTGTACCATATGCAGCAAGAAGCGCCCGGGATGGTATTCTGGCATCACAATGGCTGGACGATCTTCCGTGAGCTTGAGCAATTTATTCGCGACAAACTGACTGAGTACGATTATCAGGAAGTTAAAGGCCCATTAATCATGGACCGTATCTTGTGGGAACGTTCTGGTCACTGGGACAAGTACGCTGACTACATGTTTACCACTAACTCTGAAAACCGTGAATATGCACTCAAACCAATGAACTGCCCTGGTCACGTGCAGATCTTTAACCAAGGCTTGAAGTCATATCGCGATCTGCCATTGCGTATGGCGGAATTTGGTAGCTGTCACCGAAATGAGCCCTCAGGTGCACTGCACGGTCTCATGCGTGTGCGTGGCTTTACCCAAGACGATGCCCACATCTTCTGTACGCCTGAGCAGGTTCAGCAAGAGGTAAGTGCGTGTATCGAAATGGTTTACGATACCTACAAAACATTTGGCTTTGAGAACATTGAAGTCAAACTGTCTACACGTCCTGAAATGCGTGTTGGCTCAGAAGAAATGTGGGATCGTGCCGAAGAGGCGTTAAACCAAGCACTGACTTCAATGGATATTCCATTTGAAGTTCAAGAAGGTGAGGGCGCGTTCTATGGTCCGAAAATTGAGTTTACTTTGCATGATTGCCTCGATCGCGCTTGGCAGTGTGGTACGGTGCAACTCGATTTTGCTCTACCAGAGCGTTTGAGCGCCACTTATGTCGGCGAAGATAACGAACGCCATACGCCAGTGATGATCCACCGCGCTATCTTGGGCTCATTGGAACGTTTCATCGGTATTCTTATTGAAGAATACGCAGGACACTTCCCTGCATGGCTCGCACCACAGCAAGCGGTTGTGATGAATATCACGGATAACCAAGCTGATTATGTGCAAGAGATTGCGAAAAAACTGCAAAAAGCTGGATTTAGAGCATCTGCGGACTTGAGAAACGAGAAGATTGGCTTTAAAATCCGCGAACACACTCTGAAGCGTGTTCCGTATATGCTGGTTTGTGGTGACCAAGAAATGGAAGCTGGTGAAATCGCAGTACGGACCCGTAAAGGTAAAGATTTGGGTAAATTCAAGATTGATGATTTCTTAGCTCAATTGAAGCAAGAAGTGCAAGATCGAACACTCAATATTGTGGAGGAATAAGGTATTAAAGGCGCAAGAAAAGCCCCGGCAAAGAAGAACGCTCATCGTCTAAACAACGAAATTCGTGGTGTCAAAGAAGTTCGATTGTCTGATGACAGCGGCGAACAACTCGGTATCGTACCCTTTGATGAAGCGCTTGCGAAAGCGGAAGCTGAAAGCTTAGATTTGGTCGAGATCAGTCCGAACGCTGAGCCGCCGGTTTGTCGTATTATGGATTACGGCAAATTCCTTTACGAGAAGAGTAAAGCTGCGAAAGAGCAGAAGAAAAAACAAAAGACTATTCAGGTTAAGGAAGTTAAATTCCGTCCTGGTACAGATGTAGGCGACTATCAGGTAAAACTACGCAACCTGGTTCGCTTCATTGAAGAGGGTAACAAGGTCAAGGTTACAATCCGATTCCGTGGTCGCGAAATGGCGCACCAAAGCATCGGTGTTGACGTGCTGAACCGCTTGAAAGAAGACACTGCTGAAATCGCTTCAGTAGAAAGCTTCCCTTCACGCATCGAAGGCCGTCAAATGATCATGGTTCTTGCCCCTAAGAAGAAGTAATTTTGGCTTCCAAGTAACGATCGGCTGCGCCGAAAGGTGCGGCCGTTTTGTTCGCCAAATTGCTATGTTATTAACACAATGCGGAGTTATTCATCATGTCTAAGATGAAATCCAACAAAGGTGCTGCTAAGCGTTTCAAGAAAACTGCTGGTGGCTTCAAGTACAAGCGCGCAACCAAACGTCACATCCTGACTAAGCGTACTACTAAGAACAAGCGTCAGCTGCGTCCAAACGCGATCCTACCAGCGTGCGAAACCGCGCAAGTAGCTCGCATGCTGCCATACGCATAAGTTTTTAGTTTTAGTTTATTTAGTTTAGGAGAGACACAATGGCTCGCGTAAAACGTGGTGTACAAGCTCGTGCACGTCACAAGAGTGTAATGAAGCAAGCGAAAGGCTACTATGGTGCGCGTTCACGCGTATACCGCGTAGCTTTTCAGGCGGTAACGAAAGCTGGTCAATATGCTTACCGTGACCGTCGCCAGAAGAAACGCCAATTCCGTCAACTGTGGATCGCACGTATCAACGCTGCGGCTCGCCAAAACGGTATGTCATACAGCCGTCTGATTAACGGCCTTAAAAAGGCATCTATCGAAATCGATCGTAAGATCCTTGCCGATATCGCGGTATATGACAAAGCAGCATTCTCTGTGCTGGTAGAAAAAGCGAAAGCTTCACTGTAATTTTTACAGTAAAGAATTGCTGAGAAAGGAGAGCTTCGGCTCTCCTTTTTTGTTATTGATGTGTGTCTAGATAATTACACTTCGTGCATATTAAAATGAGTGATGGGTACACCATCTCACTAAAATACCGTGGTATATTGCTTAGATAATAAGTTGCATAATGCCTTCGCACTTTAAGTAGGCAAAGTTTCACTGACGCTTTGTTGAGCTATTAAATCTTCATCGGCCTCCGGCCTTAGTTAGAAGGGTAATAGCATGATAAATGTAAATAAGTGGGAAGCATTTTCTGATAGCTTCGAGCAGAGAAATACCTACGTTGTTGGGCAGGCCATTATAGACACAGTAAAATCGAAACTTGCTGAGTTAGACAACCTCGGGGTAGTACTTGAGGTAGCAGCACTACTTGAATCAAAGCGAGTATTAAAACCTGGTGGTCGGCTGATTGTGATGAGCATAACCCAATACAGCATGAGTTTATTCCAGCAGATTGGACTCATGTATCGTTATATCAAAATGTACGGTAACAAGCCTGCTGGTGCGATAAAACTCACGCCGAAAAGAACACTGCAATATCTTGATGCGGCGATGTTTGACGATGTTCAAATCGAAGTTCTAGGAGATGGAGTAAAAGCGTTGTATGCAGAAGCAGTGAAAGCGCGCCGTTAATGACAGACTTTCGGAGCTAGGAGGGCTACTCATCAATGCTAAAGATTTACATAGACTGTTAATGCATTGGCCTTACATCGGTCAGTGCTCGTCTATTGAAAAAATCGAATGCGGGGCAGTGAATGTTACGTACAAGATTCATGCTAGGTATACCTACTTTCTGCGCTGTTATCAAACCTTAACTGACGAGCAAATCTTACAGTCTCATCAGATTCAGCGCTCGTTAGCGGTCCAGCTGCCGTTTGTGATTGCTCCTTGCTTCACGGACAAAGCGTTAACGTTAATCAAATTTAATGGTGCATCTTACGCGCTGTACCCTGCTGCTCATGGGAACTCTATGAGTAAACTCTCGTCAGTTCAGGCTAAATCGGCAGGTTTTGCGCTCGCACTCGTGCATAGTGCGCTTGTTCAGCATGATGGTAGCGCCTTTCCGTCTATTACCCTTAGTTGGGAAAAAGAGGCGTGGCTACTCAAACTGGAAACGATCATCAAACGAATTCGTCAGGCACCTACCAGTGTTGACAACTACTGGGCAATGCGCCGTGCTGAAAAACAGCACAACTACTTAGCGAATAAAAATAGTGTGCACCAATACAAAATAGCCACTCAGCGTCAGCTAATTCACGGCGACTACCATCAGGCTAATCTCTTTTTCGATAGGTATAGTGCAGTGTCAGGGCTGATCGATTGGGATTTATTGCAGAATATGCCACGTGCCTATGATGTGATTCGTGCATGTACATATATGTTTCAAATGGATCCTGTGCTATCAAGTGCCTTTATTGGTGGCTATATGTCGCAATTACCATTGACTGGCGAGGAATTGATAGATGGAGCCAGAGCTTGGGGTATATATGCGGATCATCATATTTGGCCGCTAGAGCAGGTGTACTTACACAATAATGTTGCTGCAAAGCGCTTTATTCCTCATCAGGATTTTCTGCCTTTTTCCCAGCAGTGGTGTCGTCTCGCTCACTACCTAAAAAACGATAAGGATATACGATGAACCAATACGTCTTTTTTTGTCAGCCTAACAACTGTGACCAGTTTACTTACTTGATCAAGGAATCCCCCAGCTATCTTGCTGAAAAAGAAGCATTGTTAGAGCAGGGATTGATCATCGAAGGAGATGTGATTATTGCTGATTGTGCGGAGACTGCGATTGAAAAATTCCGCCAGATTAATCTCAATGCAATCGAGGATTACATTCAACACGATCCTATCGTTGGCTTTACGACCTTTATCATGGAAATGTATCATTCGCTGCGTCGCCGGCTTGGAATGAAATCGTGATTGTGGATATGTATCAGGTTGATGCCTTTAGTGCGTCATTGTTTCAGGGAAACCCGGCAGGGGTGTGTATCTCGGCGTCCATGTTAGATGAAGCAACCATGTTGGCTATTGCCGAGGAAATGGCGGTCTCTGAAACGGCATTTCTTGCCTTAGATACCATGTCCTTACGCTGGTTTACACCGACAGTAGAAGTCGCACTCTGCGGTCATGGCACACTCGCCACAGCACATGTTTTGGCTGAGCGTGGTGACGTCAAAATGGGTGACAATGTCACTTTTTATACGCAGTCTGGGCCTCTTGAGGTGACGGTAAAACGCGAGGGGATAGCGATGGCATTTCCTGTTCCTGAGCTTGCAGAAGTAACGCCAAACCCATCGCGGCTAGAAGCCTTGGGTCTACATGGCTCTGGTATCAGTGCGAGTTATTGTTTTGGCGAAAAAGAGTTATTGGTGGTTGATTCTGAAGATGATGTAAAAGCGCTGTCTCCTGATTTTGCGGCGCTAAATACGCAGCCCGGACGTGGCGTGGTGGTGACTGCGGCAAGCCCTGATAACACGGTCGATATTGTCTCTCGCTACTTCGCCCCTTGGGTGGGGGTGAACGAAGACCCAGTGACAGGATCCGCACATTGTGCGCTGGCAGCTTATTGGTCTCAAGCACTGAGTAAAAAGCAGCTTATCGGTTATCAAGCGTCCGCGCGCGGTGGGTATATCAAGATGACGCTTAGCGACGATCATGTGTTGCTACAAGGCCAAGCCGTGACTGTATTCAGCGGAAAGCTGGATTTAAGCAAGAAGTAGCCATTCATTTTCCCCGCGGTATATTTTCAAGGCGCAGAATAAATTCCTCTGGTCCAATGCTTTCATCATTAAAATACCGATAGATCTCACTGGTCGTTGCTTGTTGAACGATAGGGCTTACAGCCATTGAATCAACTGTACTTGGAAGCAAGCGGCCGTTTTGTTCTGCTTGCTCCATATCATGATGGGCTTGGCGAGAGCACGGGTTGAACTGGCTTAGGTCGATATCTTTACGAGCGGGCAGTGCCCCTTTTGCTTGATTAAAAGCAGTAAGAAATGCTTTGGATGATAAGGCGCGAGCGAGCGTATTGGCCGTTTTTCTACTACTGCGCGCGCTATTAAAGAGCGCGAAACTGTCCATATTGTAAATAAAACCGGTGTGCTTGGCGGGGGCTTGATAGCAGCCGATTGCTTCTGGAGCCGCTACATGTTTGGCCAATAGCTCTCCCAATACCCAATCGCCAGAAAACTGAAATGCGTGTTTGCCTTCAATCAGCAACTGAGTTGCTTCATCCCAGCGTATGTGAGAAATCGTTGGCTGGATGAGGCGGCTAATCTCTCGGAACAAACTTAAAACCTCAAATGTGGTTGCGCTCCGCAGTGTATGCTCATCCATATCCATAAATGCACGTCGATAATAGTCCGCACCGCCGTAGCCAAAAGCGAGGTTTTCAAACAGTAAGGCGATTTGCCATTGATCATTGCCGATGGCTAGCGGTTGCACATTATGACGCTTTAAGGTTTTAAATGTATCGATTAGTGCTTCCCAGTTGTCAGGTGGCGATAGGCTGTATTGACGAAGCACGTCATGATTCACCCACATCCAATTTAATCGATGAATAGTCACTGGCGTTGCCACAAATCTCCCTTCAAATTGATTGACCGCGCGCGCAATAGGATAGAGCTGCGAGCGCCAATGCTCTTGATTGGCTAACTGTTCTAGGTCGTAAAGAAAACCCAGCGCTGCCCATGACTGGATCGCGGGCCCCTCGAGCTGAGCGATGGTTGGCGGTGTGCCCGCAATTGCGCGAGCTTGTAAAATAGACATTGCCGTATCCCCGCCGCCACCTTGAACTGCCTGCTGTTCGACGTGAACATTAGCCTCCTCAAGCGCCTGTTTAGCGATGTTGGCAGCGCGGACTTCACCTGCTGATGTCCACCAATGCAGAAATTCAACAGATGCTACGGTGGACTGTGCTGCGTTAATGGGGAAAGCGGCTGCGAATAAAAGGGTAAGCAAGTATTTTTTCATAGTTCACACGCCAACTGAATGGTGACAATAAGCCCTTGTTGGGGGTGGTTTTGTACATAGAGATCGCCGCCATGGCTTCGAGCAATACTGCGGGAAATGGTGAGGCCTAGCCCGGATCCGAGATGTGTTTTTGCATCAACGCGAAAGTACGGTTCGAAGACTTTTTCTTGCCACTTTGTCTCCAAGCCCGGGCCAAAATCGCGCACCTGAATAACAACCTTGTCATTATCGTCGTAAAGACCAACTTCAGCGGAGCCACCATATTTAATCGCGTTGTCGATGACGTTATAAAGGCATCGTTTAATCGCAAGGGGTTTACCCAAGAATCGGCTTTCAACTGGTAGCGAAAGCTGAACCTTATGTTTACTGCGGTTGTAGTACGCTGCGCATTGTTCAAGCGTGTCGACCAAATTAATCCATTCAATTTCCTCATGGATGTCAGTTTCACGAATACACTGCAAGGCGCCCTCTAACAACACATCAAATTCAGTCAACACGGTCTCAAATTTTTGCCGCTCTGCATCCTCTTCCAACATTGCCGTGCGTAATTTCAGGCATGCTAATGGCGTCTTTAAATCGTGTGATATGGCCCCGAATAGCATTTCGCGGTCGCGGATATAGGCGCGTATACGTCGCTGCATTTTATTAAATGCTCGCACAGCAGCACGTGTTTCTTTACTGCCTTCTTCTTGTACTTCTTCGACATATAGCTGTCCGCTCATCAGCGTCGCGGCTTTAGCCAGTCGCCGAATTGGACGAATTTCTAATCGCAATAACCAGACCGTACAAAAGACAAGGAGTAATGAGGATATCCCCAAAAAGACCAGCTGTTTTTGGTCAATAAACTGTGGCGATAAGGTAGAGAAGGGGACAGGTAGCGTTGCCGCGAGATAAAACCATTCGTTTTGTGACATTTGGATCTGTACCACAACGATAGGTAAATCCAGATCGCCTAAGGCTAAGCTGTAGTCGGCCCAAATAGCAGGCAATGCCTCAAGCTTAATACCTGAGTTAAACACTTGGAGGTCTTGGCGTCGGCTTAACGCAACATCAATGTGTTGCGCGTGGCGCACTGATTTAGACAACCGCGTTGATGCTTGTTCTAAAATCATGGCGGTACGCGCAGTTTGCGTGGGTAACCCAACATCTAATTTGCGTTGGTTGATGGAGATAAAGAAGCGTGTGCCACCCATCTCTCGTATTTGGTTCAAGATGAGGTAGCGATAACTGACGGGAAGTGCCTCAAAATAGTTGTAAGTATCAGCAACATTACTGGTTAGGCTTTGTACCGTTTTCTGTAGACTCTCTTGCTCCTTTTGCGCACTGGTTTGGTACCAAATCAACCCTGCGATCAGTTGGGCGATAACAATCACGATCAATAAAGTCGCGCCAATACGAAATCGAATGGAGGTGAACAACGATAGCGCAAGCGTACGCATCAATGCACCTCTGTCGCGATGACATCAGTGGCGAGCATGTAACCTTTATTCCTTACCGTTAAAATGAGCGAACGCTCATCGTCGTGAAGGTGCTTACGTAATCGGCTGATTTGCACATCAATCCCGCGTTCAAATGGCTCTGCATCTCGACCCCAAATGCAGCGGGCAATATCATCTCGACTCAAAAGCTGATTGGGTTTTTCTAGCATTAAGCTGATCAGATTAAAGTCGGCGCCAGACAATTGTTTGCACTCACCGTGAGGGCTAACTAATTGACGCTTCAGCAGGTCACACGTCCATCCGGCGAAAGTGACTTTATGGCCGACACCGGATGATTGGGTCATATGTGTACGCCGCAATAAGGCTTTAATTCGTGCCAGTAGCTCACGTGGGCTAAAGGTTTTTGTAATGTAATCATCGGCGCCCACTTCCAGCCCTGCAACACGATCAGCTTCATCTGTCACAGCCGTGAGCATGATGATAGGGACATTTGAGTGTTTGCGAATTTGGCTACATAGCGTTAGCCCATCATCGCCCGGCAGCATAATATCGAGAATGATGAGATCCGGTGCGTGCGTTTGATAGTGCGCCCACATTTGCTCACCGTCACTGGCAGTAAGAACATGAAACTCAGCACGCCCTAGGTAATCGGTGAGTGCATCTCTAAGCGATTGATTGTCATCCACAACCAGGATGGTTTTCATCTTGCACGTTCCTGTGTTTTTCACCAATACCTTGTGTATACCTCAATTAAAACGAGATAACTATTGGTGCAAACTGATATTGCCACACCGGTAGGCGTTGGTATGTAACAGCCTGCTTACAAACTCATAGGCTTTTGTAACCTTGGGAGAGACGCTTTTCTTTATCGTGTGTATGTCTCTACATAAAAAAGGAACATTACATGTTTAGTCACGCGTTTGGATTACTACAACGGATAGGGCGCTCTTTGATGCTGCCTGTGGCCGTATTACCTGTTGCCGGTCTATTACTCGGTATCGGTTCTGCTAACTTCGCATGGATACCGGATAGTGTCTCTGAAATCATGGCCATGTCAGGCGATGCCGTATTCAGCAATCTGGCACTTATCTTTGCGATTGGTGTCGCTCTGGGTCTATCAGACAACGATGGTGCGGCTGGGCTGGCGGCGACGGTTGGCTTTGCCATTATGACCGCAACCTTAGGGGTAATGGCTAACATCCACGGCATTGAGCCTGCGATGATCATCGGGATCCCTAGTCTTAATACTGGGGTATTCGGCGGGATTATGATTGGGGCTGTAGCAGCCTATTTGTTTAATCGTTTTCATAACATCCAGCTTCCTGAGTACTTGGGCTTCTTTGCCGGAAAACGCTTCGTCCCTATCGTTACGGGTATTGCTGCAATATTTCTTGGTATTGCGCTCAGCTATATCTGGCCTCCCATTGGCGGCGCCATCAAGAGTTTTTCGCACTGGGCGGCTTATCAAAGCCCAACCACAGCTTTTGGTATTTACGGGTTTGTTGAGCGTTCTTTGATTCCTTTTGGCTTGCACCACATTTGGAACGTGCCTTTCTTCTTTGAAGTGGGGGAATATGTCGACCCTGAAAGCGGCAAAGTGATCACCGGTGAAATTCAGCGCTACCTTGCTGGTGACCCTACTGCCGGCAATCTAGCCGGAGGCTATTTGTACTCAATGTGGGCGTTACCGGCGGTGGGATTAGCTATTTATCACTCAGCTCGCCCTGATAAACGCGCACTGGTTGGCGGGATTATGGCTTCGGCAGCGTTAACATCTTGGCTGACGGGTATTACCGAACCGATGGAGTTTTCTTTCCTATTTGTCGCGCCGGTGTTGTATGCCATGCATTGTGTCTTAACGGGGATCGGTTTTGCACTCGTCACGACGTTAGATATCCACCATAGCGTCACCTTCGCACATGGTGCAATTGACTTCCTTATCTATTATCCACTGTCGACCAATGCTTGGCTTTTCGCACTGATTGGCCCGCTCTGGGCGTTAATGTATTACAGCTTGTTTAGATTAACGATCAGTAAGCTTAATTTGCTGACACCAGGCCGAGAAACCGCTGAAACCGAGGTGAGTCAACTTTCGGAAATCGGTTCAGAGCTAGCACATCAATTGGTTAGTGCGCTTGGAGGAAAGGAAAACATTAAAAATGTGGATGCTTGTATCACACGACTGCGAGTCAGCCTGAACGATATCCAGCATGCCGATATTGCCGCAATTAAGCAGCTCGGCGCCAAAGAGGTACTAGTTGTTGGCGATAATCTTCAGGCTATATTTGGTACGCAGTCAGACACTATCAAATCTGAAATAAAAGCGGTGCTTGTTGGGTAACTCTTTAATAATTAAAAGGTATTACAGAATGCATAGTTCACTTGCTAGAAAGCTATCGACGGCCTGTCTTATCATGAGTATGTCCGCTATGTCGAGTGTATCCATAGCAGAGCCGTTGGATATTACACATGAAAAAATCTTTTTCTTAAGTCCTCATCCGGATGATATTGCACTGACATTTGGTGGCTTGATTAATAAGCTTGCTAAAGAGGATGGGTTGCTACAAAAAAAGCCAGTCACAGAAGTCTATTTTTCGGTATCTAATTACACTACTAATCACCTAGATATCTCGACAAATAAGAGAGTTATCGATGTGACCTCGATGAGATTCAACGAGGACATCAAGGCTCATACAGATATGTTTAACAAGTGGAGTAATTTTAGGTACAAAACGTCAGGTTTTTATGATGCGCCATTGAGAAATTATGAAGGGTCGACAACGGCTGGGGGAGGACCGGCTGGAACGTTTGAAGACTTTAGGCAGCAAGAAATAGAGATTTACCAGACTATTACAGCTAGCGTAAAGCCTATTCTACAACAAGATAATTGTGCAGCATTTGTTCTATTGGCTAATGGTAGTCACATCGATCACTTCGTCGTGAGGGAAGCGATTTTAAAAGCTGCTCATGACTTAGGTTCACAAGCTAAATGCGACATTTACTTAGGGCAAGATCAACCTTATACGGGAGCAAACCCTACTGATGCGATGGTAGAGGTTAATAATTTAGCAGCCAGATTACCCCCTAACGCATTAATACCAATGAGATATTGGATAGACAAGGAACATAAGGTTAATTTATTCGAGACTTACTTCCTGAGCCAATACGATAAATCATACATTCCAGCGCTCGATAGTACGGATACTGAGACAATATACAAATGGGAGAAATCAACATACTCTCAGCTCAGTCCTCACCAAAAATGTAATTCAGAGTACTGTCGCTGGTAGTCAAAAAAGAGGCCAAACGGCCTCTTTTTCATTATTGAAGTGGGGTGGGGGGATTACGCCACTTGCACTTGCTGTTGTTCGATTTCTTCACTTGGTGTGGCACCAGATTCAGCACCGTGCATCCAACGAATCAGTGTGCCGGATAGCGCCAGTAAGATAACACCGGAAATCGCGGCTGTTGCTGCAATACCACCGAAGATGGCCATGGCACCGTAATCGCCCACATGTGAGCCAATAATACCTGCCACATAGTTAGCGACGGCGTTAAAGCCAAACCATGCACCCATCATTAGAGAAGCCAAACGTAGTGGTGCGAGCTTGGTAACTAGCGATAAGCCGATTGGAGAGAGACAAAGCTCGCCCATGGTATGGAAGAAGAACGCGCCCACTAGCCAGAACATAGAGGTTTTAACCGCCGTGTCGCCACCTTGTTCTAAAACGGCACCAATCATGAACACAAATCCTAACGCGAGCATAAATAGCGCCATCGCGAACTTCACTGGTGAACTTGGCTCTTTACTGCCCAAGCGAACCCATAGTGATGCGACAATGGGAGCAAACACAATGATGAAGAATGGATTAAGCGATTGGAACCAAGCCGCAGGGATCTCAAAACTCCCCACCATACGATCTGTGTATTGTTGGGTATAAATATTCATCAGTCCGCCTGCTTGCTCGAAGCCAGCCCAGAAAATGATCACGAACAAGCCCATCAATAAAATCACTTTGAGGCGATCGATTTCTTTTTTCGTCAGTGGGGCATTGGTGGTCGACTTATTGGCGTCTCGCGCTTGCTGTGCGGCGGGTACTTTACCGATTTCGCCCAGCCATGAGTTCGCCATGGTAAGCTGGATTGCTAAACTGATTAGCATGCCAACGCCTGCCGCGAAGAAACCGTATTGCCAACCGTAGGCACTCGTTACTGTACCAGAGACAAAACCGGCGAGCAGTGAACCAATATTGATCCCCATGTAGAAGATGGTAAAGGCACCATCTCTACGGTGATCGCCTTCGTTATAAAGGTCACCAACCATGGTTGAAATATTGGGCTTTAACAGGCCACAACCCGTGATCAGTAGGGCAAGACCAGCATATAAGGTATGCACGATATCCAAGCCATATTGGTGAGCGGGAAATGCAAGGGTAAACTGACCGATGGCCATTAAGGCACCACCGAACACCACCGCACGTCGCTGACCAATATAGTTGTCGGCAAACCACCCACCAATTAATGGTGTGATGTAGACCAAGCCTGTGTAGTAGCCATAAAGCTCAAGTGCATCTTTGGTTGACCAGCCTAAACCACCGTTAATGGTCTGATCGGTCAAATAAAGGACGAGGATGGCGCGCATCGCGTAGTACGAAAAGCGCTCCCAAAGCTCAGTGCCAAAAAGCAAAAATAGCCCACGAGGGTGGCCGAGTATATTCTTTTGGTTTTCCATAACTATCTAATTATTCACTTAAAGTTTTTGTTGGGTCTGCATTTCGTCATTTGGCGTGCAGTACGTCGCCAAGAGGGAGGGTTGTGATTAGATGAGCTCCTTAAATGTAATTTGTAACAAAATATTTAAATCTAGAGTAATGGTTTTTTACCAAAATTAAAATCTATTAATCAATCTCTTTATGAGTCATTTGATTAACTTTCGAGCAGGTAGTTGAAATATTGTGTTCTGATGATTTCAAAAAAGGCTGCCACCATCATAGTTGGTGTAGCAGCCTCTTAAATCTTTGAGTGGGATCAAAAGAAGGGTGTTTATGTGACGTGTGTCACTATGAAGAGTGCGTTTGGATAGAAATCAGACAATAGCGTTACGTAGCCACAGCGCAATATCTTCGTACATAGTTTGGTGGCTCTGATCGGCATCAGCCCAGCTCATCACAAAGTGATAAAGCTTTTCGTGGTGGTAAGCTTGCCCCAGCATTTGATTGGCCAGTAATTCTAACGGACCGGGCGTCAGGCTGTCGGTAAACAGTTTACAGTCCACAATCTCACCGTGTTTGACGTCCAAGTGTAACTCAACGCCACCCCAATCAAATCGCTCGTCAAAGGTGTGCATAAATTGCGGACTTTGGCCAAAGTTCCATTCCCAACTGCATTGCTTCTCGTAGATAGCATCAAACCCTTCGACGTCAGGTTTTGCTTGGGGAGAAATGTATTCAATCTCAGTGTGCTGACCAAAGTGCGCGAAGAATGCTTGTTTGATGGCGTCACAGACCTTTTCGTGATCCACCGATGGCACAAACTCCGCAATGTTAGCGACGCGAGCGCGGACTGACGTAATGCCTTTGGCTTGCAGTTTTTTGGGGTCGGGGTTGAGGTAATCACCCAATCGAGATAGATCGGCGTTAATCAACAATGTGCCATGATGAAAACCACGATCTTTGGCTTCTTTATACGCCGAGCCAGAAATTTTACGTTGTCCTTCAGGGGTATCCATAACCAAGTCGTTGCGTCCACTGGCGGAGGCATTCACGCCAAGCGACTTGAGCGCATCAAGGACGATTTGCGTAGAAATGGATTTATCATAGCCGGGTTTGCCTGCCATGAAGGTGAAGTTAGTATTGCCGAGATCATGAAACACTGCGCCACCGCCACTTTGACGACGCGCTAAGACTACCTTGTCTTCTTCCATCTTTCGCGTGTTGCATTCGCGCCAAGGATTCTGACCGCGTCCAATGACCACCGTATTGTCATTGCGCCACAAGAACAGCACATTTTGTTGGGCCGACATGGTGCGAAATATGGTGTCTTCCACGGCAAGATTGAACCACGGGTGAGTGGACGTAGATACAAAAACGCGCAGCGGCAGAGAGTTAGGGTTCATGCAAGGCTCCAATCAGTCAAAAAGCTGGGCAGTAGAATAACAAACTCACTAAGGCGAGCGGGAACAAATAGCAATAAAAATCATCTCCGAGTGTCGCTGTGACTGACAACTCTGCTTAAAGAGCAGACAAATTTACTTTTTCTCCGCAAATCAGTGTGGAAAAATCCAACAAAAGCGGTTTAGGGTTTGGCATTAGCCGTGGCATTAATTAGTATGTAAGGTCATTTTTATTACCCGTTCTCTCAGTTAATTGGCATGGTAGTGCAAATCGGCGCTCTGTCAGTTTGCTCAGACAATTGGTAAACCACGATTTCCAACTGGTATGCCACTTCTTTAATCTGGTTGGACAGCCCCACGGGTCGACGAGGAAACAATGCAACAATTAGAAGAAATTCTTTCTAGCGCAACAGCGGCGATCGCCAGTGCCGCATCCGTTGCTGCACTGGATGAGGTCCGGGTGAAATTCCTGGGTAAGAAAGGTGAATTAACCGCGCAATTACAAGCTTTAGGCAAATTGCCTCCGGAAGAGCGTCGTGAAGCAGGTCAAACGATCAACCAAGCGAAGCAAACCGTACAACAAGCGATTGCTGAGCGTAAAAATGCACTTGAGCGTGCCGAGTTGGAAGCGAAGCTTGCGGCTGAAAACATTGATGTCAGCTTGCCGGGCCGTCGTATTGAAAACGGTGGTATTCACCCTGTAACGCGTACTATTGAGCGTATCGAACAGTTTTTTGGTGAGTTAGGCTTTTCTGTTGCCGCAGGCCCAGAAGTCGAAGACGGCTTCCACAACTTTGATGCGTTGAACATTGCTGCGGACCATCCGGCACGCACAGACCATGATACTTTCTTCTTCAACCCTGATCTGATGTTGCGAACCCATACCTCGGGTGTACAAATTCGTACCATGGAAGCGGGCAAGCCACCGTTCCGCATTATTGCGCCGGGCCGTGTTTATCGAAATGATTACGACCAGACCCATACCCCCATGTTCCACCAAGTGGAAGGTTTATTGGTTGATAAAGACATTAACTTCGCTGACCTGAAAGGCGTGTTAAATGACTTTTTGCGTAACTTCTTTGAAGAAGACTTAGAAGTGCGTTTCCGTCCGTCTTACTTCCCGTTTACTGAGCCGTCAGCAGAAGTGGATGTGCGCCGTAAAGGTGGCAAGTGGCTTGAGATTTTAGGCTGTGGCATGGTTCACCCGAATGTCCTACGCGCGGTAAACATTGACCCAGAAGAGTACCAAGGTTTTGCCTTCGGTATCGGGGTAGAGCGCTTGACCATGTTGCGTTATGGCGTGAATGACCTTCGTGCGTTCTTCGAGAACGATCTGCGCTTTTTGAAACAATTTAAGTAATCAGTGGGGCAAGGTAATAATGAAATTCAGTGAATCTTGGCTGAGAGAGTGGGTGAGCCCAGCAAACGACACCGAGGCGCTTGCCCACCAAATCACGATGGCCGGCTTAGAAGTAGACGACATTGCGTCAGTGGCTGGCGACTTTTCCGGCGTAGTGGTTGGCGAAGTGGTTGAGTGTGGTCAGCATCCGGATGCGGATAAACTGCGTGTCACCAAAATCAATGTTGGCGGTGATGAGCTACTTGATATTGTATGTGGTGCGCCAAACTGTCGCCAAGGCTTGAAAGTTGCAGTAGCGACCGTTGGTGCAGTCCTTCCTGGAAACTTTAAGATCAAAAAAGCGAAGCTGCGTGGCCAGCCATCGTTCGGGATGCTGTGCTCTTTTACCGAGCTAGGCATCGATGTGGAATCTGATGGCATTATTGAGCTGCCGACCGATGCACCGATTGGCACCGATATTCGTGAATACTTGTCACTCAATGATGCTGCGATTGATGTTGATTTGACACCCAACCGTGCTGATTGCTTGAGCCTGCGTGGCCTCGCTCGCGAAGTTGGCGTGCTTAATCGCGCCGATGTAGCCGAGCCGACCATTACTCCAGTGGCACCTAGCATTGATGATAAAGTCACGGTACGTATTGATGCGCCTCAGGCATGCCCACGTTACCTCGGCCGTGTCGTTCGCAATGTCAATGTTGGCGCACAAACACCGCTTTGGATGCAAGAAAAACTACGTCGCAGCGGCATTCGTGCCATTGATCCTGTTGTTGATGTCACCAACTATGTGATGCTCGAACAAGGTCAGCCGATGCACGCGTTTGACCTCAGCAAAATTGAAGGCGGCATTGTCGTGCGTCTTGCTGAAGAGGGCGAAGCACTGACCTTACTCGATGGCAACGAAGCGAAGCTAAATGCGCAAACACTGGTAATTGCCGATAACCAAAAAGCCTTGGCGATGGCGGGGATTTTTGGTGGTCAAGACTCAGGTGTGACGACGGAAACTCAGGACATCTTATTAGAGTCCGCCTTCTTTGCGCCTGAAGCCATTCGTGGTCGTGCACGTAACTAT
The DNA here is from genome assembly GCF_001722075.1 of Salinivibrio sp. SS2. Taxonomy (NCBI): domain Bacteria; kingdom Pseudomonadati; phylum Pseudomonadota; class Gammaproteobacteria; order Vibrionales; family Vibrionaceae; genus Salinivibrio; species Salinivibrio sp. SS2. Next base: position 129,069 of record NZ_MEBP01000064.1, read on the forward strand.
GGTTTGCATACTGACTCGTCACACCGCTTTGAGCGCGGCGTTGATCCAGCACTGCAAACTGCTGCAATGGAGCGTGCGACTGAACTATTGATCGCGATTTGTGGCGGAGAAGCCGGTGAAATTGTGGTGGGTGAGTCATCTGAGCATCTACCTAAGCGTGACACTGTGACTTTACGCCGCGAGAAGCTTGATCGCCTACTGGGTCATCATATCGACGATGCCACCGTTACTGACATTCTGACCCGTCTTGGCTGTGGCGTCACACAGACGCAGGAAGGTTGGCAGGCGACAGCACCAAGCTGGCGTTTTGATATTGCCATTGAGCAAGACTTGATTGAGGAAGTGGGCCGTATCTATGGATACGACAACATTCCGACGCGCGCACCGAAAGCCGCACTGACTATGCGCGAGCATCAAGAAGCCGCGATGCCGCTAAAACGTGTACGCGATTTGTTGGTTGACCGTGGCTTCCACGAGGCGATTACCTACAGCTTTGTCGAGCCAAAACAGCAAGCGTTGATTGTGCCAGATGTTGAGCCGCTAATCCTACCAAGCCCAATTTCTGCAGACATGTCAGCCATGCGTTTGAGCCTGCTTCCAGGGCTTTTGAATACGGTGGCGTACAACCAAAAACGCCAACAACCGCGCGTGCGGTTGTTTGAGTTTGGTTTACGTTTCACTCCAGAAGGCGATATGACGGGTGCTGTTCGCCAAGAAAATATTCGTCAAGAGCGTATGCTTGCGGGTGTGATTGCTGGTCCTCGTAGCGAGGAGCACTGGGACATGGCAACGGCGACAGCGGATTTCTTTGATTTGAAAGGCGATCTTGAAGCTGTTCTTGAATTGAGCGGTAAGTTGTCTGACTTCCGTTTTGTCGCCGCCAAGCATCCAGCGATGCACCCGGGTCAAACTGCTGCGATTGAATTGGATGGCAAGGTCGTTGGCTATATGGGCACCTTACACCCAGAGCTTGAGCGTGAGTTTGGCTTAAATGGTCGTACCGTGGTGTTTGAGATTGAGTGGCAAGCCATTGACAGCCGCTTTATTCCAGAAGCCGCTGGCCTTTCTAAATTCCCAGCAAACCGCCGTGATATTGCGGTGATTGCCGACCAAACACTCGCGTCTGGTGACGTAGTGGCTGCGTGCTTGGAAAGCGGTAATGCGTTGGTGAAAGGGGCGAAACTGTTTGACCTCTACACTGGCAAAGGGGTGGAAGAAGGTAAGAAAAGCTTGGCGATTGCCCTTACGCTTCAGTCTGATGAGCGCACGCTGGAAGAAGCCGATATTAGCGATGCCGTGTCTGGTGTTGTGGCCCATTTATCAGAGAAACTGGGCGTAACTTTGCGTGATTAATCCCACTCTGATTAGAAAAAAGCAGCGGAAACGCTGCTTTTTTTATGCCTAATTGATCTAACATCTATCCGTTTGAAAAGCTGAGTAAATTCACTAAATCTGTATAAAATCCGCTCAGATATTGATAAATTTGCCTAAAATCAGTCACTAATGGATATATGCAAATAGCGTGACTAAAATACGCTTGGTAAGTGGCTGGTAACAAAGGTCAAATTTTTGGACACTGTTCTTGCTTTTGCAACTTAAAAAAGTTGGCGCAAATCAGCCAGTTGGCATACACTTGTTTTGAGTTGGTCCTCAAATATCCCTAAAATACAAGGGCTAAAGACGTGTGGACCACGTGTAGAATGGTGGTGTCGATACTGCGGTATTGCATATGTGTTCAACAATTCTTGAGGGAAAAACCTATGGCGCTCACTAAAGCCGATTTGGCTGAGAACCTGTTTGAAAATATCGGGATTAGCAAACGGGACGCCAAGGAGACAGTCGAAGCGTTTTTCGAAGAAGTTCGTAAAGCACTCGAAAGTGGCGAGCAGGTGAAATTATCGGGTTTTGGTAATTTTGACTTGCGAGACAAGAATGAACGTCCCGGTCGAAACCCTAAAACAGGGGAAGATATTCCAATCACTGCGCGACGCGTTGTGACGTTTCGACCTGGTCAAAAACTAAAAGCACGGGTTGAGAACGCCAAGGTAGAGAAATAAACAGAGCGTTACTCGTGCCAGTGGTGACGATGCCACGGATAAAAAGCCGCGGACCGAAAGGTTGGCGGCTTTTTAATTTGTCTATACATGATCACACTGTGAAGGGAAAACGCTGGGTTTATCGGTTAAGTCACTGTAACGTTTTGTTGTCTAGTTGTAATAAAAGGAAGCATTATGCTGACAACACGTCCTGGTGCCTTTATTGATGCGGCATTGACCGCACCTCACGCCTTTACCCCAGACTCATGGCGAGTTGGCTCGCTGACCTTCAATCACAGCGCGCCCGGTGTTATCGCAATCCAACCCGATGTGACCAACGTTTCCCGTTGTGTGGTGCTATCGTCGGGGATCCATGGAGACGAAACTGCACCGATTGAACTGATTGATCAGCTGCTCACGGATATGCTCGCAGGGCAATTTACTCCTGATGTTCCACTGTTACTGATCATTGGTCATGCTGAAGCGATTAAAGCGCACACTCGTTTTATTGAAGATAACCTCAACCGCTTATTCGGTGGCTGGAATGAGGAAAAAAACGAAGAGCACTACCTTGCCAACCAGCTGCAGAAAGCGGTGAGCGATTTCTTCGCGGCTCAACCGGATAACATGACCCGTTGGCATCTTGATTTACACAGTGCGATTCGTGAGTCCTACCATTATATGTTTGGCGTGATCCCAACCACGCCGACCGAGAAAGACGTACGCCCATTGGCCGCATTACTCAATGACGCGAAAATGGATGCCACTGTCCTGTCTCAATCACCCTCACCAACCTTTAGCTGGTATAGCGCCAATCACCATGATGCGCTGGCTGCAACCTTAGAAATGGGCCGTGTGGCGCCGTTATTTGAAAATGATATGCGAGAGTACGAGCCACTTGATCGCACCTTACGAGGCTTGTTAAAAGCCGCTACGTTGCCGACTGAATTGGCGCCGATGCGCTTTTACCGCGTGACCCGAACCTTGACCAAGCACAGCGAGCAATTTGCACTCACGTTTCCCTCCACCGCCAAAAACTTTACACCGTTTGAAAAGGGCGTGTTATTGGCGACCGACAAGGAACAAGAAATTTATGCTGAACACGACGGTGAAGTGGTGATCTTTCCAAACGCGAATGTCCAAGTGGGTCATCGCGCCGGGTTGCTTGCCACACCGTTTGAAGCCGATGCGAGTCAGCCACTCTATGTGCACGTACCACAAAAAGCCACTGCGTAGCGCTTTTCAAGCCTCACGCCAGTCTGTAAAGTGCGTCACAGAATCAAAATAATGGATGACGCATGCGAGTGTCCGAACTTACTGCACGCCAACAAGCCAGATGGCGGCGTGCTTTATTAGCATTTAGTGGCGTTTTACTGGTCGTTGGCGTATTTGCTCTGAGCGTTGGGGAGATCTGGATCGCTCCGTTTGGCAATCACTCAGTATTAGAGTCGCAGCTGCTGGTACAACTGCGCTTGCCGCGAGTGATGGCGGCCATACTCATTGGCGCGTCGCTTGCCATCGCAGGGGCGAGTTTACAGGTGTTACTCGGTAACCCGCTTGCCGAGCCCGGCGTGTTGGGGATCTCAGGCGGCGCCAGCGTCGCAGTCGTATTGTTGCTTTTTTTCGCGCCAGCATGGGCATCCGGAGGCATGATGGCGGTTGCGGCTATGCTTGGTGCTAGCCTCTTTACACTGATATTGGTGTTGCTTGCTCGGCGTGCCTTAGCAACGTCACGCATCTTGTTAGTGGGCGTCGCCTTGAGCATCCTTGCCGGGGCGGTGGTGACCTTAGCCTTTTATTTCAGCTCTGATTTTAACCTTCGCCAATTGATGTATTGGCTAATGGGTTCATTGTCCGGTATGCGCTTAAGCCATATCACGTGGTTGGCGCTGACCGCGCCCTGTATCGCGATATTGTGTCATTTTGGCCAGCAATTGGATCAACTCATGCTTGGTGATGTACAAGCGCAACAATTGGGGCTAGATACTCATCGATTGCGTTGGCAATTGATTGTGCTGATCAGCATCTTGGTCGGATTATCGGTCGCTGCAGCTGGTGTGATTGGCTTTATTGGCCTTGTGGTGCCCCACTATTTGCGTTTGTGGTTTGGTAGCCGGAATCGCTACTTGCTGCCTTTGTCGGCGTTGGCTGGGGCGATTTTACTGGTCAGTGCCGATACGTTGGGTCGATTACTACTTGATGCGGCAGAGCTCCCCGTTGGGGTGGTGACCAGTGTGATTGGTGCGCCTTTATTCATTTGGATGCTGGTTAAGGCGGTGTAATGTTAACAGCACATCAATTGAGCTTATCGCCGCGTTTATTGCCACTGTCTATCCGCTTTCAGCCCGGGCAAGTGACGCATTTGATTGGCCCTAACGGCAGTGGCAAAAGCACGTTATTACATTTGCTGTCAGGGCTTGGTACGCCTGAACACGGCCAGGTGAGCATTCAAGACACCGCTATTGCTGGCCTACGCCGCCAAGATCTCGCGCATCTTCGCGGTTACTTAATCCAACAGCAAAAACCTGCCTTCGTGATGGCCGTGTATGAATACCTCAATCTGGTCATCGACAGTCTACAGCTTGGGCAAGTGTCTGCGCGTGATGCGGTGGTAAGACGTGTATGCCAATCGCTGTCGATTGATGACAAGCTTCATCGTCGTGTTGACAGTTTGTCAGGAGGAGAATGGCAACGGGTTAGGCTGGCTGGGGTATTATTGCAAGTTGACAGGCAATTAAACCCACAAGCTTCTGTGTTATTGCTGGATGAGCCGGCGACGGGGCTGGATGTTGCTCAGCAAGAAGCGATTTACGCAGAAATTACTCACGCCGCCAAGCAGGGACTGTGCGTCGTCATGGCAAACCATGATCTCAACCGCAGCCTGACGCACGCAGATAACGTAGTTTTGCTCAACCAAGGCCGGATGGTGGCGAGTGGTGCACCCCGTGATGTACTCTCGGACACCCGCTTGTCTGACGTATTTGCGACTCCTTTAGTGCAGGTCAGTACTGCATACGGCCCGGTGATTGTGCGGGTTGGCGAGCAAGCCGATCTCAATCCGCCTCGATGACGTTCAGCTTGGCCCGGATAAACTCCGCGTGATCCACATAAAGCAGCTCGGCGGTTTTACGGATCACCGCTTCTTCGAGCGGGTCGATATTTTCATCGGCATACGCCACCGACCACATGGCTTCAATCAGTTCAATCCGTGCTTGTGGGTCTAAATCACGCAGCTTGTCTGTGTATTCGTATAGCGACGTCGCTTGTTTACTGTGAGCTTGTGCTTCGGCCAACAGTGTATCCGCTTGCGATGGCTCGAGGTTCAGTAATTGGCAAATGCGATCGCGCTTAGTCACAAACTCGCGCTCATCAATGTCGTGATCGGCCATTGCCACCTCACTCAATAAGCCTGCCATCGCTTGATGCAGCGATAGCCCAACGTCACTGTGTTGCGCCGCATCAGCGGCGAGGGCGGATTCAAGTTTTTTAAAAAGCTGTTTTAGCATGGCTGTTCTCCCAAACTGCGGAGTTTATTGGCCGTATTTACACACTGAGTACGTAGTGAACGGGCAATACGTTTACTTTAGCAACACCGTATTGGCGGTTTGCACGTCGATGGCGCGGCTTTGTTTCTTTTTACTTTGTGATAGGATGCGTCTCCAATCAACCTTATTTATCGGCTGTGACACTGATAAACGCCTTAAAAGATTAAGCAGTAAGCAGGAATCGCCTTGAGTTCACGTCATCACAACACGTCAGAGACACTGTTTGCAGCGTTAAACGATTGTATGCTGCAAGACCGTTTTCGTTTTAAAAAGCGCATCCATGGCGCACAAAAAATCAAAAAAGACGACGCCAAACAGGCGGTGTACGATCAAATTGCCGTTGAAATGGCGCAGAGTATGCAGCGCCTGCTCGCCCGTCGAGCCAATACGCCAACCGTTCGCTACCCGGAAGAGTTGCCAGTCAGTCAGAAGAAAGATGACATTGCCGAGGCAATCGCGAACAACCAAGTCGTGATCATTGCGGGTGAAACGGGCTCAGGCAAAACCACTCAGCTGCCCAAAATCTGTATGGAGCTTGGGCTAGGCGTCGCCGGTACCATAGGTCACACTCAGCCACGTCGCTTGGCTGCACGCTCGGTCGCCTCACGGATTGCTGAAGAGCTTGACGTCGAGTTAGGCAGTAGCGTCGGCTATAAAGTGCGCTTTAATGACAAAGTCTCAGAGGCGACGCAAGTCAAACTCATGACGGACGGGATCTTGTTGGCCGAAATCCAGCACGATCGGTATCTGAATCAGTACGATTGCATCATTATCGATGAAGCGCACGAGCGCAGCTTGAATATCGACTTTATTCTCGGCTATTTGCGCGAGTTATTGCCCAAGCGCCCCGATCTCAAAGTCATCATTACCTCGGCAACCATCGATCCTGAACGTTTTTCTAAGCATTTCAATAATGCCCCCATGATTGAGGTATCTGGCCGTACTTATCCGGTGGAAGTGCGCTACCGCCCCTTGGTGGAAGAGGACGATAGCGATCGTGACCAGCTGGAAGCGATCAGCGATGCGGTCGATGAGCTGTGCCTTGAAGGGCCGGGTGATATCCTAATCTTTATGAACGGTGAGCGTGAAATTCGCGACACCGCCGATTACCTTCAGCGTCGTCAACTGCGCGACACCGAAATTTTACCCTTATACGCGCGGCTTTCTGCTGGCGAGCAAAATCGTGTATTCCAATCTCACTCGGGACGCCGGATTGTACTGGCCACCAACGTCGCCGAGACCTCGCTAACCGTACCGGGCATTAAGTATGTAATTGATCCCGGCACGGCGCGTATTTCTCGCTATAGCTACCGAACCAAGGTGCAGCGATTGCCAATTGAGCCGATTTCACAGGCCAGTGCTAACCAGCGTAAAGGGCGCTGTGGCCGTGTGTCGGAAGGCATTTGTGTGCGTCTGTATAGCGAAGAGGACTTTTTAGGCCGTCCTGAATTTACCGACCCAGAAATTCTGAGAACAAATCTGGCTTCGGTGATCCTGCAAATGACGGCATTAGGGCTCGGTGATATTCAAGCCTTTCCGTTTGTTCAGCCACCTGATAGCCGTCACATCAAAGATGGTGTCCGTTTGCTCGAAGAGCTGGGGGCGATCAAGCCCGGCCAAGCCACTGATAAACGTAAGCTGACCGCGATTGGTAAAACCTTAGCCAAACTGCCGATTGACCCGCGTTTGGCACGCATGGTGATTGAGGCGCCCAAGCATGGTGCCTTAAATGAAGTGATGGTGATTGCCGCGGCCTTAGCTATCCAAGATCCGCGTGAGCGTCCAGCGGATAAGAAGCAACAAGCGGATGAAAAGCACCGTCGTTTTGCCGATAAAGAATCGGACTTTTTGGCCTATGTAAACCTTTGGGACTACGTTAAAGAGCAGCAAAAAGCGCTATCGAATAACCAGTTCCGTAAACAGTGTAAAAAAGACTATCTCAATTACTTGCGGGTGCGAGAGTGGCAAGACGTTCACTATCAGATCACCCAAGTTATGAAAGAGCAGAATGCGCAATTCAACCAAGAGCCCGCCAGTTATCAGGCCATTCACATGGCCCTGCTCGCCGGGCTATTAAGCCACATTGGCCTGAAAGACCAAGAAAAGAACGAATACCAAGGCGCGCGAAATGCACGGTTCCATATTTTCCCGGGCTCTGGGCTTTTCAAAAAGCAGCCTAAATGGGTGATGGTTGCCGAGCTGGTTGAAACCTCGAAACTCTGGGGGCGAATTGTTGCGCGTATCCAACCTGAATGGGTGGAGCCATTGGCGCAGCATTTGATTAAGCGCAGCTACAGTGAACCACATTGGTCACGCAAGCAAGCGGCTGTCATGGCCAGCGAGAAGGTCACGCTATACGGGATCCCGATTGTCGCCAGCCGTAAAGTCAATTATGGCGCCATCGACCCGGTGCTTAGCCGTGAGCTGTTTATTCGTTCGGCATTGGTTGAGGGAGATTGGCAAACTAAGCATGCCTTTTTCCGCCAAAACCAAAAGCTGTTGGCGGAAGTGGAGGAGCTCGAGCTCAAATCTCGCCGGCGCGATATTTTGGCAGACGATGATACCTTGTTCGACTTTTACGATCAGCGCCTCGATCACAGTGTGGTCAGTGGGCGTCACTTCGATACCTGGTGGAAAAAGGCACGTCAAGACAATCCGGATCTGCTCAACTTTGAAAAAGCCATGCTATTGCAAGGCGACGCGAGCCATGTCACGGAGCTGGATTACCCTAACTTTTGGTATCAGGGCAACCTAAAACTCAAATTAAGCTACCAATTCGAGCCGGGCCAAGACCATGATGGGGTGACGGTGCATATTCCACTGCCGATCCTTAATCAGGTGTCAGAAGAAGGCTTTGATTGGCACGTCCCCGGGCTACGTCACGAGCTAATTGTCGCGCTGATTAAATCTTTGCCTAAGCCGTTACGACGTAACTTTGTTCCGGCACCAAACTATGCGGATGCGGTCTTGCAACGAGTGACGCCCATGGAAGCGCCTTTGCTCGATAGCATGGAAAAAGCCCTAAAGCAGATGTCCGGTGTCACCATTGAGCGCGACAGCTGGAATTTGGCGCAATTGCCAGAGCATCTGCGCATTCAGTTCCGCGTTGTGGATGATAAAAACCGCACCTTGGCTGAAAGCGAAGATCTTCATGCACTGAAACTGTCACTGAAAGATAAGGTGCAAGCGACGTTATCGGATGTGGCAGATGATGACATTGAACAGCAAGGACTCACCCAATGGACATTTGGGGAATTGCCGAAACGTTACCAGCAAAAGCGCAGCGGGTTTGAAGTCAAAGCGTATCCGGCTTTAGTCGATGAAAAAGACAGTGTCGCGATCCGCCTTTTCGAAACGGAAGATCAACAACATAAAGCCATGCAAGCGGGGCAGCGTCGATTGGTCTTGCTCAATGTGCCATCGCCGATAAAATACCTGCACACCCATTTGCCCAATAAGTCGAAACTCGGTCTGTATTTTAACCCCTATGGCCGTGTTTTGGATTTGATTGATGACTGCATCGCCTGTGGCGTGGATAAACTCATTGAGCAACACGGCGGGTTAACCTGGGAAGCGCAAGCATTCGAAGCTCTTAAAGAGACGGTGCGTGCGGAGCTAGGTGATACCGTGGTGGATATTGCTCAACAGGTCGAACAGATTTTAACCCATGCCTTTAGCATCAATAAAAAGCTAAAAGGCAAAGTGGATCTCTCTATGGCGTTTGCGATGTCGGATATCAAAGCTCAGCTAGAAGGGCTGATTTTCAAGGGCTTTGCTACCGAATCAGGCTGGCAACGGCTGCCCGATATTTTACGCTATATGAAAGCGATAGAGCGTCGGTTAGAGAAGCTGCCGATTGATCCAGCGCGAGATCGCAGTCATATGCTCAAGATTGAATCTGTGATGAATGACTACAAGGCGTTGCTGAATAAGTTACCGAAAGGCAAAACTCTCCCTGATGAGGTAAAAGCCATACGCTGGATGATTGAAGAGCTTCGAGTGAGTTACTTCGCGCAGCAACTGGGAACGCCTTATCCGATTTCAGACAAGCGGATTAAAAACGCCATTGCGGCGATTTAAACGCGGCAAGGTCGTGCCGCCGTGTGACGTCAGCGAATGGATAAATCGTGAACGATAATTAATTTATATAAATATCAATAGTTAATAGAAACCGTGTCAAATGGCACGGTTTTTGTTTTTGCCAATACGGACAACAAACGGCTCGGTCGTTCGTGTTGCAGTGGCAAAGTAAGGAGCAGAAAAATGAAACAAGCAGGTGTGGCCCCTTGGTATCGGGTAGTTTTTTATGTGTTAGCGCTCAGCATGCCAACCACAGTATGGGCCAGTTTTAAAGATGAGGTCAGTGGTTTATATCAGTCTCTCAACCTCGACGGTGAGGTGTCGTATCAGGCCTTTTCTGATGCGTATCGCCATTTTAAGCACAACCAAAGTAGCAAGCCGGTGATGACGCTGATTGATTACGGCAAACCGTCGTCAGAAAAGCGGTTTTGGGTGATCAATGTGAAAAAACGCCAAGTGCTATTTCGCTCTTATGTCTCTCATGGCAAGAATAGTGGCGCCCTTTACGCAAAGCGTTTCTCGAATCAGATTAATTCCTTGCAAACATCATTAGGGGTTTATCGTGCGGCTGAAACCTATCATGGTAAACATGGCTACTCACTGCGTTTAGATGGGCTTTCGAAGGGCTTAAACGATAATGCGCGCGCAAGAGCGATTGTGATCCATGGTGCCGATTATGCTCACCCTAAGGTGATTAAACAAAGCGGCCAATTAGGTAGAAGCTGGGGCTGCCCGGCGTTACCTAGCTACTTATCCACGCGCGTGATTGATGCAATAAAAAATGGCACCTTTATCTATGCGTTTGCCAGCCAAGCTTGATGGTTCTTGATTGCGCAGCGGACGAGGTTTCACGAGTCATTTCACGGTGGGCGATGTAACACCTGCACATTGTTCACCGTGAACGCAAATTCTCTACCAACAAAAAATAAAGGCATGTTGAGACGCCTTTTATCGCGCTAGCGTATGCTCCTTAACCACTAAGGAGGAATGCATGGCACGCCTAAATCCTGTTACTTTATGCTTACTCTCCGCGTTTACCCTGTTTCCTAGCAGTGACGGAGATGCTGCACCGTCCGCGCCAGCGTTGATGCATGGTGTTGACGGGCAGATTGCCGAACATGACTATCGTGGCTATTGGGCCAGTGAAAAACTGGATGGGATCCGCGCCTATTGGACGGGCACGCAATTCTTAACTCGACAAGGAAATCCTATTCACGCACCGGAGGCATTGATACGAACGCTACCAACGACGCCTTTAGATGGTGAGTTATGGGCCGGAAGAGGCGAGTTTCAAACCGTGTTGCGTACCGTGTTGGACGATAAACCAGACCCTGACGCGTGGCAGAACGTTCGTTTTTATGCGTTTGATTTACCGGATGAACCTGGCCCGTTTTCTGCTCGCTATGCAGCACTGAAAAAGATAGTCGCCAACAGCGCATCGCCGTTCTTAGCCTTGGTAAAGCAAACGCCAGTGACTGACAATGACGCGCTCCAAGGACAGCTTATTGCCATCAATGAATCGGGGGGAGAAGGTTTGATGCTGCATCATCCCGATAGCCTGTACTTAGGAGATCGGGTAGAGAGCTTGGTCAAGCTAAAAACCTACCAAGAGAAAGATGCCACCGTTGTTGGTATGACGCCCGGAAAAGGTCGGTTACAAGGCTTGATGGGGGCCTTAGTGGTACGCCTTGCGGATGGTGCTGAGTTTCGCGTGGGATCTGGCTTTAGCGATGCACAGCGGGCTGAACCACCTGAAATCGGCAGTACCATTTTGGTTAGGCACAATGGTGTAACGGAAAAGGGCATCCCACGCTTTGCGCGTTTTATTCGCGAGAAACCCATGCTTTAAAAAGAACCCGCCCAACGGTTGGCGGGTTTGCAGGTCGGTTTAATGCTCATGCGTGGCGGGTGACGTGTCCTGACTCGCTCGATGACGAAGCTGGTGATCAAGGCACTGACAGTCTGCATTGTATTTTTTCTTGCTGGTTTTTCCGATCCCCGGGTTAAAACTATTGGTTGGGTCAAGCTGATGGTAGAAATGAGCTAAATCGGGCTCGGCGGCATAGAGATGTCCCACGTTATGCTCGGCAGGGTATTTCGCGCCGCGTTCGTTGAGCTGAGAAAGCATTTTTGCCTTAATCGCATGTACATCGGCACCTTTTTTCACAATGTAGTCTTGGTGAAAGACGTGACAAAAAAAGTGTCCGTAATAGAGCTTGGTGACCAACTGTGACTCAATGGTATCAGGCAGTTGCTCGACCCAATGTTTTTCATTGCGCTTCAATGCAATATCAAGCGCGAGAATATCTTCCACATCATTGCTGTGCATGGTGTGATAGCGAATCGCTGCGCCGGCAGCAGCAAAGCGGTGAAGCATGGCTTTTTTGGCTTCCTCTTCGGTACAGACAAAAAAGTCGCTGTCATCATGGTCGGCAAAAAATTGCGTCAAGAATTGCGAGCTTTCCTCAATACCTTCGTCTGATGCTTTAAAAATCAAATGATGTTCAAAGCGGTCACGGAACGCGAGCATACGAGAAGGCAAATGCTGCGGAAAAAGCTGGCTAACGTACTGCATGACTTTATCCGGCAGTGAATTGGGCAGCAAGGGCACTTTATCCAGCCATGCGGTAATTTGGGCTTTTAAGGCAAACATTTTAGGAATGCTGTCCGTCCCTAGTCGGGCAATGGCTAAAAACACGTCTTTGCCATATCGTTCAGCAATATTAAAGGCCTCGCGATGCATGTATTCTGCCACTTCGGGAAGATGTGACAGATCGCTGAGCACACGGCGACGTAACTGGTAAAAAACATCAGGATTGTTGGTGCCGATATAGAACACCTTTTCACGCTCTGGAATGGGATAGGTATCTAGCCTGACCGCAAACACTGCCAGTTTTCCTGCACAGCCACTCACTTCATGAAGACGGTGTTTATCGGCGTTATACCGTGCAGGACTATCTGCGTCGACATCACGGAGGATTTGCTCGTAATCATGCGCGGAGGCTTTGCGCGTATCCGTGGTAATGTCTTCAGGACGATAATCGCCGCGTTCGACACGGGCGAGAATGGTTTCCGGATCGTCGCCAAGCGCAATCCCTAAATGATTGACCAAGACTAGCTCACCGGCTTCGTTTAACTGCGCAAAGAGCGAATATTCTGTATAGGCAGGGCCACGTTTAACCAACGCGCCACCAGAATTATTGGCCACACCACCGACAATCGATGCGCCAATACACGACGAGCCAATCACAGAGTGCGGGGCTCGGTTAAGAGGCCGTAAGGTTTGCTCTAAGTGATGAAGTGTGGTCCCCGGAAAGCTGATCACTTGCTTGCCCTGATCAAGCAGCTGTAAGCCGTCTAATCGTGTGGTATTAATTATCACCACATCGCGGTCATAGTCATCGCCCTTCGGCGTCGATCCTTCGGTTAAGCCCGTATTCGCGGCTTGCATGATGATCACCACATCGGCGTCGACACAGGCTTGCAAAACACGCCATTGCATCACTAATGAGGTCGGGAAAATGACCGCCAGCGCACTGCCTCCTCCAGAGCGAAACCCAGTGCGATAGTGCTGGGTATGACTTGCATCCGTCAGTAGGTTCTTGTGACCGACAATATCCGTCAGCGTTTGTATCAATGCTTGTTGTTGTGATGAGGACAAACGTGATGGGGTGTTCATAAGCGTTCCTTTCCTTCCATATATTCCAAAAGGCTGAGGGTCAGCCTGGCTGGCCCGCTTGAGTTAGGTCAATCAGGCCGAGTTCTGCGCTCGGCCTATCATCGTCAGATTACGCCGCGATCAGGATGTCAGCAACTTGAATCACATGTATCGCGATGATGCCAATTACTCCAGCGGCAATTAGGTAGTAAATCGTAGGTAACACAGTTTTACGTAAGGTCGCGCCTTCGCGCCCCAATAAGCCCACAGTGGCGGAGGCGGCAACGACGTTGTGAATGGCAATCATATTACCTGCTGCCGCACCGACGGCCTGAAGTGCCAGCACGGTGACGGTTGAAGCGCCCAGTGTTTGTGCGACTTCAAATTGAAACTGACTAAACATCATATTCGAGACGGTATTTGAGCCGGCGATAAAGGCCCCTAATGCACCAATGGTGGCGCTCAGAGCAGGGAAACCATCACCCACCAGTTGCGCAGCAAACCGCGCAGTCATTACTGGCATACTGACCAAATCGGCGGCATTCACTCCTGAGTTAATAAATATACGCACCATAGGAATGGTAAACACCAACACAAAGCCTGCACCGATGAGTGTTTTACTAGACTCATTCGCTGCTTTGAATAGAGGCTGGAGACGTTTGCTGTGAAGTAAGGTGGCAACTAAGGCGACGAATGCGAGGATCCCACCAGGAAGATACAAAGGTTGAATCGCCGCATTAATGCCGGTTTCTCCCAATAGCGCGTTAAAACTTAAGCTCACATCTGTTAGTAGTGATTTTACCGTTGGACTGACGCGGCTGATCACCAAACACAGTGCCAAGAGTAAATAAGACGCCCAAGCCATGGCCATGTTCATGGGCTTTTCTTTAACCTTAAGGTCCATTTTAAGCGAGCCTAACCATTGACTTGGCCACGTAGAGGCATCATCAAAGTCCCAGTGCTTTTTGGGAACAAGAAAATTTTTCCGCGCCGCGGTGGTGACCAGGACAATACCTACTAATCCACCAAGTAGAGAGGGGAATTCAGGACCGAGTAACCACCCGGTCAAGGCATAAGGAATGGTAAAGGCTAACCCCGCAAAAATGGCGAATGGCGCCACGGCCAATCCTTCGCGCCAGCTTTTGTTTTTGCCGAAAAAGCGAGTCAACATCATGGCCATCAATAGTGGCATTAGGGTGCCAATCATGGCATGGATGAGTGCGACTTGGGTGGTGATAGCTTGTAAATAGCTGGCCCAGTCACTGCCGTTAGCCAGTAATGTTTGCCCAATAGTGTGGCTATCAAGCCCTTTATTGACGCCGACAATGATAGGGGTTCCCACTGCTCCGAAAGAGACGGGCGTGGATTGGATCATCATACCAATCACAACGGCGGCCAGCGCAGGAAAACCGATCGCAACCAACAAAGGGGCTGCGATGGCCGCGGGGGTCCCAAATCCTGACGCACCTTCAATGAAAGAGCCAAAACACCAAGCGATAATAATGGCTTGAATACGCCGGTCATCTGAAATATTGGTGAAACCATTACGGATCACGGTAATCGCACCGGTGTGTTTCAATGTATTGAGCAGCAAAATCGCGCCAAAGACAATCCAGAGGACAGCAGCTGTAATGATTAGTCCTTGTAAAATCGAGGCTGAGACGCGAGTAAGGCTCATTTGCCACTGGAATAGTGCGATTAACACTGTCATGATAAATGCCACTGGCATCGCCTTTTTGGCGGGCCAATTTAATCCCACCAGCAAAATGGCAGCAACCACGATGGGGGAAAACGCAACAAGGGCGTAGAGGGTATCAGTCATAGTCTGTCCTTTTAGACGTCTCTTCCGTTAGTTCACGTAAAAGCAAGGCACGCCATCGTATTTTTATGCTGTCGCATCTGTTGTTTTTTTGCTGACATCGTGATGACGTGATGTTAACTGGATGTGACATTACTCGTTTACATTTTCTTGATATATGGAAATAATGAAAATGATTACTTCCATAATTGACATAATATGCCGAAAACAGACGATCTCGTACTTTTTGCTCAAGTCGCTGAATATGGTTCCTTCAGCAAAGTTGCCGAAATAAATTCCCTTACAAATTCAGTCGTTAGTAAACGGATTAAGAAGCTGGAGGAGAGTCTAGGCGTTCAGTTGTTGTATCGAACAACCCGAAAGCTCACGCTAACGGATGCGGGGCGGACACTCTATCAAGGCGCAAAAACTGTGAAGCAAGCCGCTGATGAAGCCTTTGATGCTGTCTCGGGCTTTGGGGAGGCGATCAGTGGCCATATCAAAATCTCGGTACCAACGATTTCTGGTGAGTTACTGTTAGCGGAGGCAGTCGCGGAATTTTGTAGCCAATACCCGGGGCTTACCATTGATATGTCGTTAGAAAATCGCTTTGTTGATTTGATTGATGAAGGGTTTGATTTGGTAATCCGTACCGGTTATCTCGAAGACTCCAGTTTGATTGCCCGGCATATTCTCGACTCTCAATGGGTGGTTTGTGCTGCACCGGGCTACATCGCACGTCATGGTCGTCCGCAGCAACCTCATGATCTGAAAGCCCATAACTGTTTGCAATATGCCTATCAAACCACAGGGGCGAGTGATTGGGAATTTAAAGGTGAGGGCAAAAACCAAATGATTAAAGTGTCGGGTAATCTCTCGACGGATAACCCTATTGCATTGAGGAAAGGCGCGCTTGGGGGACACGGTATTGCGTATGTCCCGCGTTGTTTGGTTTATCAGGATATTACTCGGGGCGACTTGATTGATTTGTTTCCCGATCAGGTGGGCAAGCGATTGGGGATTTATGCCGTGTACCCGTTTACCCGACAGCCACCAAAGAAAATCCGCTTACTCATTGAGCACATTCGGCAAAAGTATTTAGATATTCGCCATTGTTTCTAGCAAGGTGATGCATAAACAGATACCGCGTTTATTTGGCTGCAATGGCAACGTTCGGTGACAACAAAAAAGCGCCATGCTGGATGGCGATGGCGCTTGTATTCTATGTACAGTCAGAATTAACTATTTCAGCATCTTCGCCATTTCACGGCCTTTGCCGATCACATCATCAACGGCGGCGACCACGGTTTTAGGAAAGCCGAGCATATTGTATTCGAGCTGCTGATTAAGCCACTCGAGCTTGGAGTCGGTAGTGACAAACTCCTGCCATGATTCGTCGACTTTCCCCGCCAGTCGTAAGATACCGGCCAGTGGCGAGAATTGTTCTTTATGCACAGGCGTAAATTGATAGCGAATCGCATCGCAAAGCCGATCAGGAAAATTCCACCTACGTGCTAACTCACCGCCTAACTCTGCGCTGGTGACACCTAAAATGAGTTCCTGCGCTTCTTGCTTGGGTTTACCCGCTTCTATATGTAGATTAATCCTATCAAGCTGTTCATAAGCGGTTGTCATGATCAGCAATTCGCCCAAGTTATGAAGCATCCCCGCAGTAAACGCCTCATTCGGATCCATTTTTAATGAGCCCGCGAGCGCTTTGCTGATGGTCGCTACTTCAAAGGTGTGCTGCCAAAATGCGTCGATATCCAATTCGCTATCGACGTCAAACGCACTCATTAATGCACTTGAAACGACGAGGGTGCGCACGGGGCCAAGCCCAAGCCGAATGACTGCCTCATTGACAGAGCCAATGTTCCGGGCTCGTCCAAAATAGGCGGAATTTGATAAGCGGAGTACTCGGGCTGAAATCACTTGATCGTATGAAATTTTGTCCGCAATTTGATTGAGATCGGCACTGTCACTGTTTACCAAATCAATCAGTTCTTGCACAATTTTGGGGATCTTCGGTAATTTATCGATACGCTCAACTAAGCTACTGGATTGCATAATAACTTCCCTATAAAAACGCCCTCATCTAACTATAGATCAGGGCGAAACGTGGGTGCGGATAAAATGCAAAAAAAGCTAAGCCATACAGTATGCTTGCTTACGGGCATTAAAACGCTCA
Source organism: Salinivibrio sp. SS2 (assembly GCF_001722075.1). NCBI lineage: Bacteria > Pseudomonadati > Pseudomonadota > Gammaproteobacteria > Vibrionales > Vibrionaceae > Salinivibrio > Salinivibrio sp. SS2. The sequence continues at coordinate 146,374 of NZ_MEBP01000064.1, forward strand.
ACCAAATCTTGAATCGCGTCTTCACAATAAGGGCGCAACCCGCTGGCGACCATTGTCTTGCAACCATGACCGACACGCCTATCCCCAACCATAAAATCAAACGAGAGATCGACCTTGCCACGTTTACCGTTAACACTCATGGTTGAGCTAGAAAGGGCAACTTCTGCCGAGCTAATTTGTAAATCATCAAACGACAGACTCATGCTCTCATACATCACCAGTGGACGATCGGTATTGATCATCATCTGCTGCTCACGCATCAATGGCACCATGATATGGGGAAAGTTTTTACCTGAAAACTGTACATAGTGCTGAGCAATTTCGTTAGCAAGCGCAGGGTCGTGTCGTACAGCACCGCGGCGGGTCAGGGTAAGATAGAGCTTTTGGTTTTCATCGACCACAGTGACTTCATGATCGGTTTCGACAATCTGTAATGGCGTGTTCGCACTGATCATGCCATTAAAATGAATCTGAATATGCTCACTGATCCCAATCTTTGCAAGCAAAATAGAGAGCAGAAGATCGCCGGGTACACAAAAGCGTGATGCCTCAGTATCGTGGATAGGGTTAAAGTCACCGGCAACACGTTTGGCAAAGTCACTGGCTTGCTGGCGAGTAAAAAGCAGTTTTCCGTCCTGCTCACTATAATAACGTTCAAGTTGCATAATTGTTAACAAAAGCGATAAACAAGTGAGTATTGTAACCCAAGCGGACGGATTGATTGGTCTAGCCAGTCGTTGCATTAGCGGTTCGTGATCGCGGTCGAGCATTTTTTCCTAATGAAACCATTTCGCGACCAAGGTCTAAAGCCACCATGCTTCAAAGGTTTCAATTTGGGTGTTATAAATGAAGGTGTTAGATGAAAATTCAAGGATGGGCTATGACATTTCCCTACCGACACATTGTTGTGCTTACCGGCGCGGGCATTTCTGCAGAGTCGGGTATTCGTACCTTTCGTGACCAAGATGGCCTGTGGGAAGAGCACCATATTGAAGATGTCGCGACGCCAGAAGGCTTTGCGCGTAATCCGCGATTGGTTCAGCAGTTTTATAATGACCGCCGTCGCCAGCTTCAATCCGGTGTATTGCCCAATGCGGCACACGACGCGCTAGCCCGTTTAGAAAAAGAAAGTGATGCCACTGTGCTGGTGGTCACGCAGAATATTGATGATCTTCATGAACGTGCCGGCACACAGCACATCATTCATATGCATGGCGAGCTCCTCAAAGCACGCTGCAGCCACTCGCAACAGACCATTGATTGGGTAGGGGATATTACTGATGCTGATCACTGTCATTGCTGTCAAATGCCAGCGCCCCTTCGTCCTCATGTGGTTTGGTTTGGCGAGATGCCACTGGGGATGGGACAAATCCATGATGCACTCACCCAAGCTGATTTATTCGTCTCTATTGGGACGTCTGGTGCAGTCTATCCCGCGGCGGGATTTGTACATGAAGCGGCGATGCATGGGGCTCACACCATTGAAATCAACTTGGAGCCCAGTGCGGTTGAAAGTGAGTTCAGTGAACGCCGTTACGGCAAAGCCAGCACGCTCGTACCGGCGCTGGTGGATGAAATCCTCGCCCTTGAACAGTAAAAAGGGGCCCTCAGGCCCCAATGTCTCGTTATTACATCCCCGCCTTTAAGCGCTGGAAATAATCTTCGTACAAGCGGTTGGCATCACCGACCGCGTTTTGCCATTCACCGGCCTGCATCACCGCTTTCGGTGGGTAAATATTAGGATCATTTTTAAAGGAAGCCGGTAACAGCGGATAAGCCGCTTTAACGGGTGTTGGGTAGCCAATTTCGAGTGCGAGCTTCGCGGCGTTTTCTGGACGCAGCAAGAAGTCGATCATCTTGTGCGCAGCGTCTACATGTTTAGCGTTGGCGGGAATGGCAAGGCTATCCATCCAAAAGATAGCGCCTTCTTCTGGCCAGACAATCTCAATGGGAGCGCCTTCTTGACGGGCCATATACGCAGAGCCATTCCAAAGCATCCCCAAGGTGACTTCGCCGGCAAGGTAGGGGTTGGCAGGGAAATCGGAGTTAAATACTAATACATTTGGCATTAGCTCACGCAGCGCCTCGTAGGCGGCTTTAATCTCATCCGGATTGGTGGTATTGGCTGAATAGCCCAGCTTACGCAGTGCGATGTGGAAGAGCTCGCGCGCGTCATCCATCATCAGCAACTGACCCTGCCATTTAGGATCCCACAGATCGGCCCAGCGAGAGACAGCGCTGCTATCCATAAAATCAGTGTTGACCCCAATGCCCGTTGCTCCCCAGATATAAGGGATAGAGTATTGGTTATCAGGATCAAAGGGTTTGTTCAGGTTATCAGGGTCAAGGCCGTCAAAGTGGCTTAGCTTGGTTTTATCCACTTTCTGTAGCATGCCTTCCTGACGCATTTTGGAGACGTAATAGGTTGAGGGAACAACCAAATCATAGCCTTCAGGATGCGTCTTTAATTTCGCATACATGGTCTCATTGGACTCATAGGTGGAATACATGACTTCAATACCGGTTTCTTCGGTAAATTCTTCTAGCACGGATGCTGGAATGTATTCGGACCAGTTGTAAAAGTAGAGAACATCATCTTCAGCCGATGCCGTTGATGGGACCAGTGACGCACCCAGCAGCGCCAACGCAGAGAGTGAAGACCATTTGGTCATGGTGAAAACTCCTAGACATTACAGACAACAGGAAGCGGGCTGCCAGCGGGGTAGCAGCCCGAGGAAAGGTTTATTTTAGTCGATCTTTAGCCAGCCATTGTGAGCACATAACTAAGACGAGCGATACCATTAGCATGATGGTCGCTAAGGCATTAACTTCGGGTGAGACGCCAACTTTAACCATTGAGTAGATTTTCAAAGGTAAAATTTCATAACTTGGGCCCGTCACGAAAGAGCTAACAATCACATCATCCAAGGAGAGTGTGAAACTCAGTAACCAGCCCGCGCCCACCGCAGGCGCTGCAAGGGGCAGAATGATTTTGGTCAGAATGACCCACTCACTGGCGCCTAAATCGCGAGCTGCCTCAAGCATTTTGACATCAAAGCCATTTAAGCGGCTGTACACGGTGACCACCACGAACGGCAAACAAAAGGTGATGTGCGAGAGCAGCAAAGTAAGAAAGCCCAATTGTGCGCCCATCAAGACAAATAATGCCAACAATGAAATAGCCATCACGATATCAGGCGACATCATCACCACGAACAGCATACCATTAACGAATTGCTTGCCACGAAAGCGATAGCGGAACAACGCGACTGCCGTGAGGCTACCGATAATTGCCGCCGCAGAGGCAGAGAAAATCGCGATGGTGAGCGAGTTCCCTGCCGCCTGAACCAAGCTGTCATTGTTGATAAGCTGCTCATACCATTTCCAAGTAAAGCCTTTCCAGTTCATGCCAAACTTGCTGGCATTAAAGGAATTCACAATCAATATAATGATTGGAATATACAAAAAGGCATAAACTAAGGATAAGAATCCACTGCGTAAGATACGGCTCATGCGAGTGTCTCCTTACGATTCATCCATTTGCCAACCCGCCAATAGGCGAACAACATCAGACCCATGAGAACGGTCAGAGAAATACTGGCTGCGGAACCAAATGGCCAATCTCGTACATTGAGGATTTGACTCTTAATCACATTACCAATCAGGAGGTTTTTCGCCCCACCCAATAAATCAGAGACATAGAACATGCCCAAGGCAGGCAGTAATACCAACAAACTGCCGGCAATAATCCCCGGAGTGGTCAAAGGAAGGATCACGCAAATAAAACGTTGAACTGTATTCGCCCCAAGATCGCGTGCCGCTTCAAGGTACGCGTTGTCTAGCTTTTCAATGCTGGAATACAAGGGCAAAATCATAAACGGTAGCAAGATGTAGACAAGACCAATCATGACCGCGTATTCGGTATACATAATGCGAATGGGGCGCTCAATCACGCCAAGCCACATTAGGCTTTCGTTCAATAAGCCGCGTGTGCCGAGAAAAATCTTAAGGCCATAAGTACGGATCAGTGAGTTCGTCCAGAAGGGCACAATGACCAAAAAGAGCATTAACGGGCGCATGCGTTTTGGCATTCTGGCGATGATAAACGCGAACGGGTAACCGATTAACAAGCAAATCAGGGTCGCGATGGCTGCCATATAGAACGAATGCCATACCACCTTGGCGTAGAGAGGATCCAATAACTTGGCATAGTTACTGAGTGTGAAAGTCATCTCAATCAAGTTGGCATCGTCACGGGTTAAGAAACTGGTGATGATGATCATCAGGTTGGGCATAAAGACAAAAACCAATAACCAACCGACAACCAAGCCAATGATGGCGGTTTGCAGGTTAAGCTTTTTCATCGGCCAATACCACCTCCCAGCTTTCAACCCAAGTGATTGCCACTTTTTGGTCGAGTGAGTGGTCAACATCCGGATCATCTTCGTTAAAGAATTCGCTGACCATCACGGTTTGCCCTGATGGCATCTCGAGCACAGAGTCTAGCGTCATGCCTTTATAGTTACGCTCACGCACGTAGCCAATTAGGCCATTGGGGTTAGCATCATCACTAATTTCTTCAATGCGAATGTCTTCTGGGCGCAGCAAGACTTTGACTTGATCGCCGGCACCTACATCCAGTTTGCAGTAGACCTCACATTCACGTGACTCAATACGCGCCCAAATGCGTTGCTCATCCATCCGTTTAATCACGGTAGCATCGAACACATTGATTTCACCAATAAAACGCGCCACAAACAGGTTCTTAGGCTCTTCGTAAATCTCACGAGGGCTACCGTCTTGCTCGATTTCACCATCACGCATTACCAAAATCCGATCGGACATCGACAGCGCTTCTTCTTGGTCATGTGTGACAAAGATAAAGGTGATCCCCAGTTTACGTTGTAGCTGTTTGAGCTCCATTTGCATGCGCTTACGCAGCTTATAATCTAGCGCGGATAAAGACTCATCTAACAACAACACTTTCGGTTTATTGACAACGGCACGAGCAATTGCAACACGTTGTTGCTGGCCACCAGATAGCTGATGTGGCTTACGCGACGCATAATGGTCAAGCTGCACCATACGCAGCGCTTCCATCACCCGAGGCTCGATCGTCGTACGATCCACACCTTGCATCCGCAGTCCGAACGCAACGTTTTCGAATACGCTCATGTGCGGGAAAAGGGCGTAGCTCTGGAATACCGTATTTACGTGGCGCTGTTCGGCGGGGATATCTGTGACATCCTTTCCATCGATAATGACACGGCCGCTGTCCGCATCTTCAAGGCCAGCGATAAGACGTAATACGGTTGTTTTCCCGCAGCCAGAAGGGCCGAGGATAGTCAGAAATTCACCATCGTTAACGGTGAGATTGAAACGGGAAATGATTTCTTTGCCGTCAAAGCTTTTGGTCAGAGATTTAAGCTCAACAACCGGTTTGTGAGATACATGCGCGTGGTTCAATGGTTCGTTCTCTCCCTACCTGGCAAATTGTTGTTCGCGGATTTACCCATAAAATAGACGGCGCATGATAGACGTGCATCCTGCTAAGTTAAAGCAATTTTTTACACATTTTCGCCGTGCTCTAATCAGCCGCTATCATGGGTAAATCATGAAACATCCTTGATGTTAACGTTGGGTAAAAATAGCACGGATTCCTTGTTTTCTGGTGAGATTGGTTTTTGGCTATTGGTAACAGTCAGATATACTGTCAACAACAGTCATGACAAATAACGATTATGAGTCAACAAGATTTCAACAATGCGCTACATATTGGTGGGTCGATAGAGACCGCACTCAACGGTCGATATCGCCTCGAGCCATTTGAGATTATTAAAGAAGCGTTCTCGCTGACATTTAAACACTTCTGGTCCTTTCTGCCCGCGGCTTTATGCTTATTTGCCGTTCAAGTTGGTATTCTAGTGTTGATGTTGACGTTACTTCTGGGCGATCCCTCTCATTTATTCGAGGGGTTAGTCGGGCAGCGCGAAATGACCACAGATATGGTGTCATCCGTGTGGTTATCTAACTTTACCTCTGAGGTGCTGATTGCCCCCTTGTATGCAGGTGCAAGCTTGATGGGGTTGGCGCATGCCATTGGGTTTAGGTCCAAACCTCGCCATCTAGTTAAGGGGTTGGCGTTTGCACTGCCTGTCACCGTGGTGATTTGTTTGTCTGCGACGTTACAAAGCGTCGCCAGTATGATTTTTCCATTATTGAGCTTATATGTCGCGATGGCCTTTTCGATGGCACCGCTACTGATTTGTGAAAAGCGTTTGACGCCGTTAAAGGCGCTGGCGGTGTCTTTCCGTGCCGTCAACAAGAAAGTGCTCGCCCTTGCCACTATTTATGCGGTGGTCGGCGTGCTATTTCTCATTTCTTTTGTTACCGCTGGCTTTGCATTGGTTTGGGCATTACCCTTTCTGTTCAATGTTAAGGGTGTGATTTACCGAGAAATGTTTGGTGTCGGCGTCGAAGTGACGGTGTCACAAAATAACGATAACAATGCCACCCCTGAAACATCCCATTCGTCAGGCAACGATACTTTTGATGCCTGATTGGCGTTTAGCCCGTACACGGAGTGTCCATGAAAAAATTAACCAGTGCATTGGTACTGGCAGCTTGTATGAGCTTGCCTGCCCATGCCGATACCATGAGATTTAGCTACAGCAAATTGTTCACTCAGCTCAAGCATAATGTTGAAGAAGGGCACCCAGATATTGGTGTCGCGTATTTTATGGTTTCGCCTGATACCGGAGAGGTGTGCCCCATATCTCGAGCGTGGATGCGCAAAAAGGAACATTACGAAGCCTTTGATATCCCGCCATCGCAAGCATTGCCACTGCCACTAGATAACCAGTTACGCAAAGTGAACCCAGATGTATTTGTGGAAACTCCAGCGGGCATGACCTGCGACATCTCTTTTCAGGTTCTAGTGAATACGCCGGTTGATCAGCAATTGACGGGGGAGCAAATTCAAGGCTGGTTGCCTCAAATGGATGCGATGATGAAGAATCTCGGCGGTATGTTCGCGTCGTGGTTTATGCCGAAAACGCAGGGTGTCGTGGTACATTTTGGCTCAGATGTTAGCGGTAATGTGGTATCAACAACCGGCCAATCGTACGTGATTGAGAACCGTAAAGTGACCATTGATGCCAGTGCGTTGCAACCGGAGTCACGCTTAACGCTTCCAGCCACGCCAATTAAAATATCACCTTGGCTACCAAAAGACCCTTCCTCTTGACAGAAAAAAAGCGCTCTTGGAGCGCTTTTTTACGATAACGAACGGGTTAGCTAGTGGCTCACGTTCATCACATCTAATGTTAATGCCGGGTCTACCTCAACCACATCATCATTATCGGGTGTCGGATTGGTAAAAGTTTCTTTATCGAAGGCAGTGTCTCCATCACCTTCATAGGCCATACCTGCTGCCACTGATTTGAAATCAAACAAGTTGAAGTCAGCCATGTGCGAAGGCACCACATTTTGCATCGCGCGGAACATGGTCTCAATACGTCCAGGAAAACGCTTGTCCCAATCACGCAGCATATCCTTGATCACTTGGCGTTGCAGGTTAGGCTGCGAGCCACATAGGTTGCATGGAATAATCGGAAACGCTTTTTGCTCCGAGTAACGTTCAATGTCTTTTTCGCGACAATAGGCCAGAGGACGGATCACCACATGTTCCCCGTTATCTGAGACAAGCTTGGGTGGCATGCCTTTCATTTTGCCGCCATAAAACATGTTCAAGAATAAGGTTTCAAGGATGTCGTCGCGATGGTGGCCCAGGGCAATTTTAGTGGCTCCCAACTCTTTAGCCGTACGATACAAAATACCGCGACGTAAGCGTGAGCAGAGTGAGCACGTGGTTTTACCTTCCGGCACTTTATCTTTCACAATCGAGTAGGTGTCTTCTTCAACAATCTTATACTCGACGCCGAGACTCTCAAGATACTCGGGCAAGATATGCTCGGGAAAGCCGGGCTGTTTTTGGTCTAAGTTGACCGCGATAAGCTCAAACGAAATGGGAGCGCTTTTTTGCAAGCTTTGTAGCATATCTAGCAGCGTGTAACTGTCTTTTCCGCCAGATAAGCACACCATGATACGATCGCCATCTTCAATCATATTGAAGTCAGCAATGGCTTGGCCGGTATTACGGCGAATGCGCTTTTGCAGTTTATTAAACCCGTATTTTTGTGCTTTGGTCAGCTCTTGCGTGCTCATAAGTACTTTCGCGTGATGGGCAGCTCAACCACGTTGCGCTGCAGTGAATGCATGAATGGCGGGTATGATACGGATTTTGACTATAAATGCCAGCAGCAGGCAGTGAATAGCACTGCCTGCTAGGGTTGAAGGGTTAATCGTTCGCGCGAGGATCAAGTGGACTGATGTAACCATCCGGTTTGATGGCGAGCAAGTCACAATCCAGTTGGTCAATCATATGTTCTGCCGTATTACCAATAAAGACGGCTGAGAGGCCGGTTCGTCCTGTTGTGCCAAGAATCACCAGCTCTGCATCTAATTCGCGTGCGATCTCGGGAATAACATCTTCAGGTAATCCCTCATGCACATGTGTACGCGCCTCTTCAATGTGGTGACGCTGGCGGAGCGCTTTCATGGCGGTGAGGTGATGTCCTCTAACCGCATCGGTATATGAGGTGGGGTCAAACTCTGGTAGCTCGATGGTAATGTTCACCGGTGTTGCAGGGTAGGCATTGGCTAGATGAAGCTCAGCACCAAGCATGGCACTCATCACTTCGCCTTCATCCACGAGTTTATCATTCAATGTGGCGTGTGTTTCGCTCTCAGAGGCAACATGCACGGACGCAATGATTTTGCCTTTGTCTGGCCACCCATGTTCTTTCACCAACAACACAGAGCTTGGACATTTGCGTAATAGGTGCCAATCAGTTGGGGTGAAAATCACGGAGCCTAAGGTGTCATGCTTGTGCGTGGCTTTAACCACTAAGTCATGCTGATGGCTCAGTACTCGCTCAACAATGGCTTCATAAGGGCGGTTATGCCACACCACCTCTTTTTTAATATCACAATGTTGCGCGTTGTGTGACTGAATGATGTCATTCATCCATTCTTCGCGTTGGTGCATCACGCCATTTCGCATTGCTTGACGCTCATCGGATGAGAGCATCGAGGTCATTTCATAAGAGAAATCATAAATAGCAAGAAATAGGGTCAGTTTTACATCCGCATCGCAGCGCTCACTTAATGTGACTGCGCGAGACAGTGCGGGTTGTTGGTCTTGGGCGGGGTCGATCACAACCAGAAGATTTGTATACCTAGACATATCTGCCTCCTTAGCACAGATGCACCGTGTAGTTTCAATGTAACGCACAACATCTAAGAGAGCGATATAAAATCGAGATAGGGAAGTAAAAAAGAGAAATGGCGCATAAAGCGCCATTTATTAGGATCTTGTTCGCGTGTTGAAAGGGCAGTTTAGAGCTCTTCGCCTGCTAAACGTGCTAATTCTTCCAGATTGAGAATCGTGATGTATTTCCCTTTCACGGCAAGAATTTCTGATTTTTGGAAGCGACCTAGCAACCGGCTAATTGTCTCAACAGTAAGGCCGAGATAGTTACCAATATCACCACGGGTCATCGTCAACCGGAACTCACGAGGCGAAAATCCACGCTGAGAAAATCGTTTGGAAAGGCTGTAAAGGAAGGCGGCAAGACGCTCTTCTGCGGTTTTCTTCGATAGGAGCAAGATCATGTCTTGGTCTCCTTTGATCTCATTACTCATCAACCGCATGATTTGTTGTCTTAACTTTGGCATCGAGCCTGACAAATCGTCTAGCGTTTCGTAAGGAATTTCACAGATCATCGAGGTTTCAAGCGCCTGCGCAAAACTTGGGTGCTCTCTCTCGTTGATGGCGTCAAAGCCAACCAAGTCGCCCGCTAAATGGAACGCGGTAATTTGTTCATCACCTTGTTCGGTGATGGTGTAGCTTTTGATGGTTCCTGACCGAATTGCGTAAAGTGCTCGAAGATGATCACCCGCTTTGAACAACTCTTGGCCTTTCTGAATAGGTTTTTTTCGCTCAATGATGCTATCCAGTTGATCCAACTCTTGCTCATTTAACGTAAAAGGGATACATAATTGGCTGATACTGCAATCCTGACAATGAATTGCACAGCCACCAGACTGTACCCGCCGAGTGATGATCTTATTAGACACCATACACCTGCCTGAAATAAAAAACGTCGTTAGTAATATTACACCATCATGGCGTGCTTGGTCGACCTTATCCTTAAGGTCTATCTACAAAAGTAACTTTAATGCCCCATACGCTGTGTAAACCCCATACAATGCCATCAATGTAGCACATGTCAAACGTATTAGGCGATTATTGAGTATGGGTTTGATCCGCTCCGCAAGTGCACCGACAGTGATCATCGCGGGTAGAGTACCGAGACCAAAGCCAAACATAATCAGGGCACCTCCTGATGCGCTACCTGCAACTGCTGACCAACTGAGTGCAGAGTAAACGAGTCCACAGGGTAACCAGCCCCAGAGTAAGCCAAATGGAAGTGCATAGGTTGGTGATTTGAGCGGTAATAACTTCGAGGAAAGTGGAGAGACGCGCTGCCACAATTTGCCACCAACCCGCTCGATATAACTTAAGCCGTTCCAGATATGAGCTAAATAAGCCGCAAGCAACAGCATCATCACAGCAGCAAAAAGGCGTAGTACAGCCAGCTGATGGGTGAGATCACTCATGGCAAGAATAGAGGCAACTGCACCGCCAATCAGTGCACCTGCAATGGTGTAGGAGGTTATGCGTCCAAGGTTATACAAAAGTAGGTAGGGCCATTTCGCTTTATGCTTGGGGATACCGAGTGACATTGCTGCCGCCACACCACCACACATCCCAATGCAATGCCCGGCACCGACCAAACCAATGACGAAGGCGCCAATAAAATCAACGTTAGTCATACAAGGCTCGTTTAGGGATGTTTAGATGAGTGCTGGTTGTCGGATTCGTTTTCGTTACGCTGCGCATTTTTCTCTGGCTCTTCCTCATCAAATAAGATTGATGAGCCTTGGCGTTCTAAATCTTCAAATTGATCGGACTTCACCGCCCAAATAAACACCACAGCAGCCACACAGACCAGCATGATGGCAATCGGGATCAAAATGTAAAGGCTGGCCATAAGATTTCCTTATTTTCGGTTGAGCAGACGGAGTGAATTCGATACCACAATAATGGAACTTGCTGACATGCCGACTACGGCAACATAAGGCGCGACAAACCCCATTACCGCAAGGGGAAGAATGGTGACATTGTACCCTAAAGCCCATGCGAGGTTTTCGGCAATGATACGGCGTGTGCGACGCGCGAGTTGTCTCGCCGTAAGCAGTTTTTCTAGATCATCGCTCAGTAACACCATATCGGCGGAGGCTTTAGCGATGTCGGTACCGCCACCCATCGCCACCGAGAGGTGTGCGCCTGCAAGTACAGGGGCATCATTAACACCATCACCGACCATTAATGTAATCGTATCGCTTGAAAGCTCCTGAAGATACGCCAGTTTTCCTTGTGGCGATACGCCTGATATCACAGTTTCAATGCCAAGCTGGTTTGCGACCATGTCGGCATTGGTAGATTGATCGCCTGTGAGCATGGTGGTTTGAATGCCTGCGTGTTTGAACGCAGCAATTAAGGATGCACTGCTATCACGAATTGGGTCATTGAGCGAGAAGGCGGCAATGGGCTTACCATCACAGGAGAGCACGACTGGGTAATGGCTAAACGCTGTCTCTGTGGTGGTCAGTGCAAAATCCGGCTTGCCGATCCGCCAATGTTGTCCGTTAATTGTGCCGCTGATACCCAGCCCAATGTGATTATCTGCGTCAACGACGTCATAATACGCTAAGGCTCTCAACTGAAAAGCGTAGGCAATCGGGTGGTTGGCAAACGCTTCTAAGCTGGCGGCAATGTCCAGTACGTTTTGTTCATCATATTCAGGATTGAGGATCGCGACATCACTGATCTCAATCTTACCTTCTGTCAGGGTACCCGTCTTGTCGACAACCAACCGATTGACTTTCGTTAACGTCTCCAGCACATGACTGCGGCGTAACATAATACCGAGCTGACCAAAGGTTGAGGTTGAGCAGGTTAATGCGGTCGGTGTTGCTAAAGACAGCGCACAAGGGCAGGTCGCCACCAACACTGACAGCATGATCCAAAATGCATCGTCAGGTCGCTCAAAATGCCAATATAACCACGTTGAGGCGGAGATAAGTAAAATAGCGGCGACAAAATAGCGGGCAATTTTGTCTGCGAGGACAGCGACTTTTGGCTTCGCCATTTGTGCTTCATCTTGTAGGCGAACAATGTTAGCAACTAATGACTCTTTATGATTGGCTGTCACTTCAAGGTCGACGTTACCTTCAACATTCATGGTCCCCGCGTAAACAACGTCTCCCTGTTGTTTCATTTGCGGCAGTGACTCGCCGGTGAGCATTGCTTCATCAACTGAGGTTGTGCCGGTTAGTACCACACCATCGGCAGGGAAAGGCTCACCTGGCAACACGCGTATTTTTTCTCCGACCGAGAGGCTATTAGCAGGCACTGCTTCACCATCAAGATAACGTGCCATTTTCGGTACCAGCTTGAGCAAATTTGCACTCGCGGCCGCCGCTGTGCGTCTTGCCCGCATTTCCAGAAAACGCCCCAGCAGTAAGAAGAAGGTAAACATCGCGACCGATTCGAAGAAGACTTCCCCTTTACCGGTAACGGTCGCGTACAAACTTGAAAAATAGGCAAAGAGCAGGGCGATAGAAACGGGCACATCCATACCCAGTGTGCGTGCTTTTAAGTTTCGCCACGCATTGGTGTAAAACGGAAGCGCGGAGTAAAGCAGCACAGGAGTCGCAAAGATAAGGCTTATCCAACGGAAATAGTTTCGGAAGGTTTCATCCATATCGCCAAAGACTTCAAAGTACATCGCCACGGCAAGCATCATCACTTGCATGGTAGCGAGGCCTGCAATCCCTAGACGATAGAGATATTGCTTCATATTGCGGTGGTATTGCTGCTCTTGCTTATCCGCTTCAAACGGCGCAGCTTTGTAACCGAGTTGGTGAATGTGTGTAAGAATAGTACTGAGTGATGTTTGGGTTTGATCCCAACGCACAGTCGCACGGTTCGTGGTTGTATTGACTTGGATATGCGTTACGCCTTTGGCGCGCTGCAATTGCTTTTCAATCAGCCATGCACAAGCCGCACATGACACACCGTCTAGTGACAGCGTCACTTCTTTTTGTTCCGCGAGGTCGCGAACAAATTCACGTTGAACATCTTCATTGTCATATAGCGACAGTGATTTGAGCTCTTCCGGCACGAGGTCGGCTTTATCTGCTGGGGTGGTTCGATATTGATAATAAGAACTCAAACCACTGTCTACAATAGTGGTTGCCACTGCTTGGCAACCAGGACAGCACATTAGACGAGGTTGATCAAAGATCACAACTTGATAGGTGTCGCCAGTCAAAACTGGCTCACCACAATGATAACAGGAGTTGGTCATGATTACTGCTTACCGCTTAGTGTCCAATCACTAGAAAGAGGGAAACTAATCCGTCCATTTACCTTCCAACTATCGTCAAACGACGAGATCTCAACAAACCACGGCCCCTCAAGTGGCTCTTGGAGATCAATCTGATAAACGCCGGCTTGGTTTGGGTTCACCATCGCATTGATATCTCTCCGCTCTAATGTACGGTGTTGGACGTGTACACGAAGAGTAGGAAACCTTTCAAGTTGGCCTTTATTCAATGCAATCCGCAACGTCTCCGGAGTAGCAGATAGGCTCGCAGAGACTCCCTTTTGCGCCGCCACGCGAAGTTTTGAAAGGTCGATATTTATCGCTTTCCCTTTCTTATAATAATCTTCAGCCACAAGCGACACAGAGTTCAATGAAAACACTGTCACTGTGAGCAAGCTAGCGACAACGACTGAAGAGGGTAGTGCGATAAGGAACCAAGGCCAGAACTGCTTGTACCAGGGCTTTATCATGGGTAACACCTTTGCTTGAGCGTTAAAAAAAGCCCCTGCTGAACAGGGGCTATGTTCACACGTAAGTGTTTATTTTACTTCAGTATTACTCAAACGCCAGACATAAGCAGAGAGCAACTGAATTTTTTCTTCACCGAGGATGTCTTTCCACGCAGGCATCACACCTTGACGACCATAACGAATAGTGTCTTCGACTGCACGGCGAGAACCGCCGTATAGCCAGACGTTATCGGTTAAGTCAGGTGCGCCAAAGGCAGGGTTACCTTTACCATCCGTGCCATGACATGCAGCACAGACAACAAAGCGCGTCTTACCTTTTGCGGCCATTTGCGCGTCAACCTTCCTACCAGAAAGACTTAAGGCATAGGCTGCGACTTCTTTCACGCCATCTTCACCCATGGTGTCTAACCATGCTGGCATATTACCTTGGCGACCATGCATCAAGGTTGCCTTGATGGTTTGAGGTTCACCGCCGTATAACCAAGCTTCGTCGGTCAGGTTAGGGAAGCCCGCTTGGCCACGCGCATCAGAACCGTGGCATTGTGCACAGTTTTGAATAAACAAACGCTGACCCACTTTCAGGGCTTCTTCATTATCCGCGATTTGCGTGATAGAGCGAAGCGTTTTCCCGTCTTCTTGGAAAGCAAGCTTACGGAAAGCCTCACCAAACACTTTATCTGCGGCTTCTAGTTCCATCGCGTATTGGTTGATGTGCTGCGCTTCTTGCGCTTTCGCCATCAATTCACGCGACTCCTCGACGCTTCTTATATCCTGATAAGAACTTTTCCAGCCTAGAACGCCGGCGAAGTTACCCAGACCTGGATACAAGATTAAATAACCAATCCCGAAAACTAACGTGGCCCAAAACATATAAGACCACCACTTAGGAAGTGGGTTATTCAGCTCACGAATACCGTCGTAGTCGTGACCCATATCATCACCTTCGGCAACACCCATTTTATCTTTGGTCGTCCAAATGATAAGAGCTGCACAACCTGCAATGGTGCCGAGTACGATGATTGTTACAAAGAGACTCCAAAACGTACTCATTAGCGATTATCTCCTGTCTTGTCTTTGGACTTATCCTGGTCCTCATCGGCGAACACCAGATTGGCCGCATCATCAAAGTGCTTCTTGCGGCCTTTGCTGTAAGCCCAAATAACGATCCCAATGAAGCTAACAAATAGGACTACTGTCCAAATACTATGAAAGGTGCCGATATCCATAGGCCCTCCTTTTTTACTTCATTGCATGACCGAGTGACTGAAGATATGCAATCAGTGCTTCGATCTCTGTTTTACCTTCTACTGATGCCTTCGCATTCGCGATGTCCTCATCAGTGTATGGCACACCGAATTGGTCGCGGAACAGCTTCAATTTAGCAGCAGTGGTTTTCCCATCTAGCTTGTTTTCTGCCAGCCAAGGGAAACCTGGCATATTTGATTCAGGAACCACATCCCGGGGGTTAATCAGGTGGACACGATGCCATTCATCAGAATAGCGACCACCCACACGTGCAAGGTCAGGACCTGTACGTTTAGAACCCCATAAGAACGGGTGCTCCCAAACACTTTCACCAGCCACTGCATAATGGCCATAACGCTCGGTTTCTGCGCGGAAAGGGCGCACCATTTGACTATGACAAACAGTACAACCTTCACGCACATAAATGTCGCGTCCTTCCATCTCTAACGCTGTATACGGACGAAGGTTATCTACCGGTTCAGTGGTTTGCTTTTGATAGATCAGCGGAGTGATCTCTACCAGCGCACCAAAACTGATTGCAACGATAATCAAAATCGCAAGCAGACCGGTATTTTTTTCAACGATTTCGTGGCGATTGGCACTCATTTATTCGTTCTCCTTATACCGCAGGCTCAAGCGACTTCAAGCTAGCTTCTGGCGCACGAATGGTCTTGTACGCGTTGAAAGCCATCAGGAACATCCCTGAGAGGAAAATTGCACCGCCGATAAAGCGGACGAAATAGAACGGATATGAGGCCTCTAGTGATTCCACAAAACTGTAGGTGAGGGTGCCGTCAGTATTCACTGCACGCCACATCAAACCTTGCATCACACCAGAAATCCACATTGCCACGATATATAACACCGTACCAATGGTGGCTAGCCAGAAGTGCACGTTAACCAGTGACACGGAGTACATGCGTTCTTGACCAAATAGCTTTGGAATGAGGTGATAAATGGAACCGATAGATACCATCGCAACCCAACCCAAAGCACCAGAGTGTACGTGACCAATAGTCCAGTCGGTGTAATGTGATAGCGCGTTCACTGTCTTAATCGACATCATTGGGCCTTCGAACGTAGACATGCCGTAGAACGACAAAGATACGATCAAGAAGCGCAAGATTGGGTCATAACGCAGTTTATGCCAAGCACCAGACAGGGTCATAATACCGTTGATCATGCCACCCCAAGAAGGAGCAAACAGAATCAGTGACATCACCATACCCACAGACTGGGTCCAGTCAGGCAGTGCTGTATAGTGGAGGTGGTGAGGCCCAGCCCAAATATACAGTGAGATAAGTGCCCAGAAGTGAACGATAGACAGGCGATATGAGTACACTGGACGACCTGCTTGCTTAGGCACAAAGTAATACATCATACCTAGGAAACCAGCCGTCAGTAGGAAACCTACCGCGTTGTGTCCGTACCACCACTGCACCATGGCGTCGACGGCGCCAGCGTAGATAGAGTAGGACTTCATCGGTGAAACGGGGATCGCCATGCTGTTGACAATATGCAGTACAGCAATGGTTAGGATAAAGGCACCGAAGAACCAGTTCGCGACGTAGATATGAGAGGTCTTACGTTTAATTAATGTCCCAAAGAACACAATCGCGTATGCCACCCATACAACAGCGATAGCGAGGTCAATTGGCCACTCTAGCTCTGCGTACTCTTTCGAGGTGGTATATCCCATAGGCAGCGAGATTGCTGCGGCGATAATAATGGCTTGCCAGCCCCAGAAGGTAAACTCTGCTAACTTCCCTCCGAATAACCGTGTTTGACACGTACGTTGTGCAACGTAGTAAGACGTTGCAAACAGCGCACTTGTACCGAATGCGAAGATCACTGCATTAGTATGCAATGGACGCAAACGGCTGTACGTCAAATACGGAATATCAAAGTTCAGCGCAGGCCACACCAACTGAGCGGCAATAAGTACACCTACGGCCATGCCCACGATACCCCACAAAATAGTTGTAAGAGTAAATAAGCGGACAACGCGGTAGTTGTAGTCTTGTTCAAGCTGCTTAACTTGGCTCATATTGCATGCTTCCACTTTTTGGTTAACTACACTCACGTTTGATACGGACGAAGCCTCCGCTCCGTCTTGTTACATACCATCACAAAGTAAATCGCATGTTGCGTACGGTTTTTAACCGCTTTCTTCGCTACGTTGCTATTTCTTTGTAAAAATGGCATTTTCGGTCAGAATCATACTGTAGATATTGGGCGAAAAATAGGGGCTAACCCACACACTCAGTACGGCTTACCTCTCTTTCTTATAAAACTTTGACCTCTGTAACACGGAAAATCCTAACTATGGCAGCAGAAAAGCTAACTAAAGGGCGACTCGCGCAAATACTCGTCATGCTTACACTTTTAGTCTCCGCATTTGTGTGGCGAACCCTTTTTTATTCGCCGGGACTAACCAGTATAGACTGCGACGATGGTGAAGGAGTTTGTGGCACGTCACATTCACCAAAATTGGTTACTTATCAATGGAGGCAAGGAAAAGGTAATCTTATATTTTCTTTAATATCAGATAGAAAGCCTCATTCGGCCTATTGGTCAACACAAGGGAAACAAACTCTAGAAATCCCGCAAACGGTGACAGAGACGGACACTGGCTATCAGGTTACTTGGCAATGGAAATCTAAGAACAAGCAAGTTGGTTACGAGGAATTTGTTGTTGTCATTGATCAGTATCAATTTAAATTTAATTACCTAAAAGACACGGAATAATATGCGTGTTAATTCAATTTATAGCTTTTTAAGTCAATTTATTGGTCATAGCGTTCATTATTGTAGGACTTCCTCACCTAAGGTTTAAAAGTCCAAAACAAATGATTGATTATAAATCAATTTTGAGTCATCACTCATAAGGAATGTTGTCATGGATGACAATATTTTGCACTTTTCACCATCTAGCAACGACTCATCATCAGTGTTAATTGTGTGATCCGACTTGAAAATAACTCTGTTAAAGCGTTTCATGCTTTCTGTGTCTAATTTGTATTCGGCGCCAGATCGCTTTTCGGAGTGGATAGCGACAAATACAGGTTCTTGAATACAGACCGCCATCAAGGCACGCCATCCCACTGCAGATAAATAGGCCTCACCATACTCAGGGATCAAAACAGCACCATGAAGAGGACCTATTTGCCGACCGCATTCTTCCAACACTGTCAGGGTTTCACGCTTAGATGGTTGCGTTTCACGAAAGCGAGCACGAGGCTCATCCGCAACAATGTCCAAGCCATTGGATATTCGATGATCGATAATGATAGGGATAAAGCCTTGAGCGGCAAGTTGATGGGACAAAACGGCACCAAGTTTACAGGCCCCACCAAGCAGTGCGATAGGTCGACAGTCCATGTTTTTCGTCTATCCATAATAAGGTTGGATTTAGGATACGCGAGATAAGGTGCAATTTCAGCCACCTAAAGCGATGAATTCAGCGCCTAATGTGCGTATCATGACTATCCTTACTCATTAATGTGTCATTAAAACATACGGATTGTATGAAAATAGCGACAGCACATACACGATTGAGCGATGCGGACCAAGCGGCACACGCACTCGCTCGTACGTTAAAAGCACGATTAACTGCGCCGCAGCTCTTAATGGTGTACTTTACCGAGCAGTATGACGCCAACCAGCTGCGAGAGACACTCACTGAACTGTTTCCTGACGCCCAAGTGATCGGCTGCTCAACTTGCTGTGGTGTAATGACACAAAGCGGCTATATCGAAGGCCCGTCGATTGCAGTATGGGCGTGCAATGATGAAAAAGGTTGCTATGGTTCAGCTTTGGTGCCGCACGAATCCCATCGACAAGTCGCTGACTCCGCGCGCATCGCCCTAAATCAAGCGATTGAAAACAGTGGCCGATGTGGCGAATTACCAAAACTCATTGCACTCCATAGCACCCCAGGTGAAGAAGAACATACATTGGCCGCGATTCGAGAAGAACTGGGGGTCGCGGTACCGGTGATCGGGGGCTCTGCCGCCGCGGATAGCGTGCAAGGGCAATGGTGTCTTTTCGATAGCCAACGCACTGCAGATACCGGGATCGCAATTAGCGTATTTTATCCGTCCGCAAGAGTCAGCTATTCGTTTCATTCCGGCTACGCAGCTACTCAGCGTAGTGCAACGGTGACCGATGTAAGAGGGCGTCAATTGGTGAGTCTTGATCACCAGCCCGCAGCAGAGGTCTACAAAGCATGGTATGAGGCTGAAACCGGCATCGCCTTCGATACGCAACAACCGGTTTTTACGCAATCCACATTGTATCCGTTGGGAACGCAAACCGGCACGATTCATGGTCTACCTTATTACACATTGGCGCATCCAATGGCAGTTAATGAACAAGGCCATTTAGAGCTATTCTCTCAGCTTGAGGTCGGTCAATCGGTGTATCTGATGTCTGGTACCAGCGAAGGATTAGTCGCACGCGCTAGTCGAGTTGTCGAGTCAGCCAATGATCATGCGTTGCGGCAGCCTGAACCCCTAGGGGGATTAGCGATTTACTGTGCAGGATGCATGCTGCATGTCAAAGACAAGCTAGAGCAGGTGGCTCACAATATTAATATTGCGTTATACGATGCGCCTTTCGTTTGTCCGTTTACCTTCGGCGAGCAAGGCTTGTTCAAAGGTGGCGAGTTGTCTCACGGTAATTTAATGATCTCAGCTGTGCTATTTCACAAGGATTAATCATGGCGTCGCAACGACTCACTGCGTCTGCTCGCTCAGACTCAGAATCGCTTCAAGAAACATTGTTTGAACTCAGTCGCGTCGAGGCAAGAGAAAAGCGCCTGCGTGAAGAAAACGATGCCATCTTATCTGCGATTTCAGCAATGACAGAAGCGACGACGAAAACGGATATCTTTGCTTCATTATTGGGTGTGATCCGTCGCTATGTCAGTTTTGATAGCGCCTTAGCTTTGAGCCGCAATCGAGAAACGGAAGACGCCTTCCGCTGCCTCGTAGCA
Source organism: Salinivibrio sp. SS2 (assembly GCF_001722075.1). Classification (NCBI taxonomy): domain Bacteria; kingdom Pseudomonadati; phylum Pseudomonadota; class Gammaproteobacteria; order Vibrionales; family Vibrionaceae; genus Salinivibrio; species Salinivibrio sp. SS2. The sequence goes on from NZ_MEBP01000064.1 coordinate 166,662, forward strand.
ACAGACAGTTCTCTGGAAACCGTGACTTGGCAAACGGGGGAGGTATTTCGTCGTTGCGTCCGCGGTGAAACAGTCGCGATTTATAAGCCAGGATTGGTCAAAGAGCTGCACTGTTTAACTCACCAGTATGCAGGATATATCAATGGAACAGCACTGATCAGTGGCCTGACTGTTAACGATAGTGAAGTTATGTTGGTCTTGCTGTCGCATCGCCGCGATTCATTCAACGACGAAGCCCAGCAAGTGTTAGACAGATTTCGTCCATTAATCCAACGGACGATTATGGATATCGATTATCGTCACCGCCTGCATACGCTGGTTGGGATCCGTACCCAAGAGCTCAATGCAAGTCGTCAACGGTTTCAAGATTTTGCCCAAACAGCCAGTGATTGGTTTTGGGAATTGGATAATAGCTTTCATCTAACTTACCTTTCTTCACCTTCAACCGATGCGGATATCGATCCGGAAGCGCTACTTAATAAAATCAAATCAGACACGGCGCTTAAAGCACGCTTAGAGCGACTCATCCGTCACGAGAAAGCATTCAGTGATATTGAATGGCATATGCGTGCTGGTACAAATGATTACTGGGTAAGTTTGTCGGGCCGCCCCTTCTATAATAAACGGGGAGAGTTAGTGGGGTATCGCGGCACAGCCAAGGATATTACCACCACCAAGCGTCGTGTCGAAGAACTGCAACAAGCACGCCAACAAGCAGAGCTAGCCAATAATGCGAAGTCGCAATTTTTGGCGGTGATGAGTCATGAAATACGAACCCCATTAAATGCGGTGCTGGGCCTTATTGACGCCCTGCAACATTCTTCGCTCAATGCCGATCAAATGGCGTGGGTAGGGCAGATGGATAAATCGGCTCAGTTGCTCTTAACGCTGATTAGTGATGTGCTTGATCTATCGAAAATTGAATCCAATCGCTTTTCACTGTCTCCCTCCGTTATGCGCCCCAATGACAGTGTCACAAATGTCTATCAGCAATTGGTTGATCGCGCCGATAAAAAACATATCTACTTATCAATGTCGGTTTCATCTGTGGTTCCCGAGACGATTTTTATGGATGAAAATCGCTTTACACAGATCTTACTGAACCTCATCGGTAACGCACTCAAATTTACTGATCGTGGTGGTGTCACCGTGTCTCTTGATGCCGAACAGCACACGCTGGTGCTATGGGTGAAAGATACCGGCATTGGCATCGAAAAAAACCAGCTCGCAAGGATCTTTGATCCCTTTACTCAAGCAGACGGCAGTATCACACGCCGTTTTGGCGGGACGGGATTAGGGCTGTCTATCTGTAAGAAACTGGTTGAAATGATGGGCGGGACCATCAGCGTGCAAAGCGAGCTAAACCAAGGAACAGATTTCTGTGTCCGTTTGCCCATTATTGCGCCTCCCGATGGCGCATTACCGCCGGAACAACTAGAAAGGGACGCGTATCATCACGATTTCGTACCGCCGATGACGATTTTAGTGGCCGAAGACAGTCGCGCCAACCAAATGGTGGTGAGACTCATGCTGGAAAAGCAAGGTCATCGAGTCATTCTGGCATCCAACGGTGAAGAAGCTGTTCACCATATTCAGCAACGCCTCGATGATTTTGATTTAGTGCTCATGGATATGTCGATGCCAGTGATGGACGGCATTGCCGCTACCAAGGCCTTACGGATGGCTGGTTTTAACAAGCCAATCATTGCTTTAACAGCCAACGCGATGGATGAAGATCGCCGCCGCTGTATTCAAGCCGGCATGAACGACTTCGTCACCAAACCGGTCAGAGCAGAAAGCCTCCATGCGGTACTCAGTGACTACCAGCCCAGAGTACATACCGAGTAACTCGTGCTAACGATTGCGAGGTCTAATTACAATGAGTTGAATCGGTTTATACCAAGTTGGGATAATCAGATTAAAAGAAGTGGTAATTAGCTATTTTATGGTAAATAGCTAATTACGTTTAATGACATGGATAAAGTAGAGAAGAGCATTGTTAAGCGGTAGATGCCACAATCAACCAAACATCATATTTAACATAATCTATATAATGCGCACTTGGGTTTAATGGTTAACACAGAGGCGACGTGTTGATTATCGCCTCCAACAGTCATGTTATTTGAGCGAAAACTAGCACTATTTGAATGATTGATGTGGAAAAACGTTTTTGATGCGCTGCTGTGTACGACTATCGATGCTGCGTGACATGACCAATTTCGCCGGCTTAAAACGGTTGCTATACACTTTAACGGTTCCGGTAAATGGATTTCGTTTGGCAATTTCTTGGCAATCATGCAAGAAACCTTTTGGCACTTTGCCTTTGTGACGAACAAGCTGTCCATCTTTAAATGCGATGACAATCAAAGGTCTATCAATCAACATAAACGCGAGAAAAATCGCGAACGATATAAATAAAAAATAACCCATAATACTGCTCTAACTGCTCCAGAGTCAGACTCTTGCTGTGAATGCAATCTGTCCAACGGCTACATATCGAGTAAGTTGCTCAAATCTTTCTTCAATGCATCAACTTGCTTGCTTGCGCTCTCTGTACGGTTTGCCTCGGACAGCAAATACTCGATGGTATCGGATAAGGTCGCGTCTAGCTCATGTGCTTTTTGTGAGAGCCGTTCCCAAACCCGGTAATCCAAATCAATTGATTTTTTACGAGTGTGTTCTTGCTCGGCATTAAAGTGACGCTTTCGCTTGGCACGAATCGCTTGTTTAAGCTTATTATCGAGCGCTGGCGACATGTGCTTTTCAATCCATTGATTGACGCGGGTTGGCTCATGCTCAATCGCCATTAACGCATCGATAGCCGTTTGTATTTCGGAACTATCAATGTATTTTGTGACGGTGTCACCATCTTTCCATTTTTTGACTAGATAGGTCCATTTCCAGCCAGCTTCGAGGTTTTCGAGTTGTTGATATTTCATATGCCCAAGCTTTGATCACGCCGATTGGTGACAGCGTAACACCAACTGTCAATCTGTTCAATTATCACACATAGTAAAAGCGGCGTATCGATCCCCTGCCCGTCGTTTACCGGTGTGCCCATGCGAGTATGCCTATTCGCCCAGTGTGTTATCCTTTATACTCGTTTCATTCTAATCCTAGTCAGTAATCATAGACATGCATGAAGTTGATTGGCGTGATGCCAAACCACATTATTCTCAGTTTACCCCAGCAATTGCTCAATTTGAGACATTGGAAGCGGCTGAGCTATTCTCACTCCAATCTCGACTTGGTCGCGCGTTCCGGTGGCTAATGACACCAGACTGTCCAACACAGTGCTTAGTCGTCATGTCCTCTGATTTACCGGGCTATCTCTATGCGTACCAGGATGCGTTAACCCAAATTGATGCACGTACCCCCGTGATTGTGGGTGAAAACATCACTGAGACATCACTATTCGGCTTTGCTTATGATGAAAATAAAAACGTTACAGCGTCACAAAAACAATTTGGCTTAATTCATCAAGCTCATCAAGGCGCCATCATTCTTAAAATCGCAGATGTGCTTCAACAACCACGTGTTTGGCTTCGTTTGCGTCAGCTACTCGCCACGGGTCGCTTACCCTGGCAAACAGCACGTGCCGATCAACTGACCACATTGCCCGATGAGGCGCTCAGCGTCCGAGTGATACTGGTGGGCGATCGACAATGGTTAGCAGATTTTGAGACTCATGAACCTGACTTGTACGATGGTATTGCCGCATTCGCGGAGTACGAGCAAGACATTGAAGTCAATGAGAACAAGATTGAAGCCTATCTTGCTTGGCTAAAAGGCATTGCAAATCAGTTAACAGATAAAAGCATCACTGACACTGCCATTGTCCAACTGATGCAAGCGGGAGCGCGAGAAAGCGAAGCCCAGCACCGTATGCCTTTGTGCCCAGTGTGGTATCAGCAGCTGCTTGGCGAAGCACTTATGCATGCTGAAAACCAATTGGACGGGGACGCAATTGCTAAGGCATTAGCAGAGCGCTATCAACGTGCCGCCTACTTACCCGAGCGAGCGATTGAAGACATCCATAAAGGCCAAGTATTTATTGATACTCGCGGTGAACATATTGGCCAAATCAACGGTCTCACTGTCATAGAAGTTCCCGGCCACCCCATGAGCTATGGTGAACCGGCACGTATTTCATGTGTTGTACACTCTGGCGACGGCGACATTGCCGATGTGGAACGCAAAGCGGAACTCGCGGGTAATATCCATGCCAAAGGCATGATGATTATGCAGGCCTTTGTTAGCGCCGCACTCAATCTTGATGAACCATTGCCCTACTCAGCGTCCATTGTGTTTGAGCAATCTTATTGTGAGGTCGATGGTGACAGTGCTTCCTTGGCAGAGCTGTGTGCTTTTGTTAGCGCGCTTTCCTTGCAACCTATCAATCAAGCTATTGCGATTACGGGTGCTGTCGACCAGTTTGGACGAGTGCAAGCCGTGGGAGGGATCAATGAAAAAATCGAAGGCTACTATCAAGTTTGTGCGCATCGTGGCTTAACTGGTCAGCAAGGCATTGTATTACCGAAAACAAATCTATCGTCGCTCTGCCTACGCCAAGATGTCGTGGATGCAATAAAAGCCGGTCAATTTCATATTTGGGCAGTTGATGATGTCGAACAAGCGCTTCCTATCGTGACTGGGCTCCCATTCTCAGGAGACGAAGGCGAAACATTACTTGGCAAAATTTCTGACAGGATCGATCACTTTCATAATGGTGAAAAACAAACCTGCAACACTTTGTTTAGCCGATTAAAAAACTGGTTGGGCCAGTACTGATCCGAGTTGTTTGGCGTACACGTGTACGCTAATCTGCTCGCAATTGAATAAGGAGCAGTTTAGATATAATGAAACGCCAAAATTCCTATAACCGTGAAGACCTTCTCGCCTCTAGCCAGGGTGAACTATTTGGCCCTGGCAGACCGCAACTCCCCGCGCCTAACATGCTAATGATGGATCGCATTGCTGAAATCACCGAACAAGGTGGAGATTTCGATAAAGGGGTCATCATCGCCGAGCTCGATATTAATCCTGACCTTTGGTTCTTCGATTGCCACTTCCCGGGTGATCCTGTGATGCCGGGTTGTTTAGGTCTTGATGCGATGTGGCAGCTTGTGGGATTCTTTCTTGGCTGGGTTGGTGGCGAAGGTAAAGGACGTGCGCTTGGTGTGGGTGAAGTCAAATTTACCGGCCAAGTACTTCCTACTGCTAAGCAAGTACGCTACGAAATTCACATGAAGCGAGTGATTAACCGCAAGTTGGTGATGGGTGTGGCTGACGGACGCGTGCTTGTCGATGGAAAAGAAATCTATGTCGCCAAAGACCTGAAAGTGGGTTTGTTTCAAGATACATCTGCATTCTAGGCCATACTGTCTCTCCATATTTCTCCAAGCCGGCATCTCGCCGGCTTTTTATTATCCTCGACTCGCTTTAAACAGACTTGTGAATTGAATTTAGTGATTTAGCTTAATGGGAACTCGTTAGGTATGACTTATCTTTGCTTAAGATATAAAGTTATAGTGCATTAAGTGGCTAAGAAAAAGGCCTTACCCAAACGATAAGGCCAAAAACATGGTAACAAATGATTACTTCATCATTTCAGATTTATTACTTCTGCCTTCACGCCAGCCACCAAGCCAGTGGCTCCTTGCATCCGTTTGTTGGTAAGGACATATATCAGACGATCGACCGTTGATACCTGCTTGGAAGCCTTTTGACTGTGCACGTTCCAAACGATCTCGCTTCTGTCTTTTCATAGAGTCGCCCTCTTTATTCCATCTTATTCAGTGCTACTTGCTATCGCAAGGATGCTTCTGTCCGTGACGTTTTTATGAAGCATCCTCTACAGCTTCGATCATGATTATTTTTTAATCAAGACATATCGCACCAATGACAATGAAATTGTGAGTCGTGCCCAAGCCTATTAGTGACAGCGTCACTATATATCTTGCTGCATGGCCTCTAATTCTTCCCACCGTTCAAAGGCTTGCTCCAATTCTTGCTCGGCTTCCGAGAGTCTTGTGAGCTTTGGCTGAGTAACCTCCTGACTTTTTGAGAAAAATTCAGGATCATTCATTTCTGTTTGTAGGCTGTCTATTTCGGCTTCTAGCGCTTCAAGCAGTGCTGGCAAGGCCTCAAGCTCTCGTTGCAATTTGTAAGATAACTTACGAGGTTTACCTTTAGGTTTTGCCGTCCTTTGTTCAGTATCTTGGGTGTTTTTTACACTCTTGGGGTCGGATTTTGACGGTGTGACCGCTTGCAAAAATTGCTCACGCTGCTGTTGTGCATCATGGTAGCCGCCTACAAACTTATTGATGGTTCCATCGCCTTCGAAAATCCAGCTATGTGTTACGGTATTATCAACAAAATGGCGGTCATGGCTAACGAGCAACAAGGTGCCTTGGAATTGCGACAGCAAGTCTTCGAGTAGCTCCAAAGTTTCAATATCAAGGTCATTGGTTGGCTCATCGAGAACCAATAAATTAGCTGGCTTTAAAAAGAGTTTCGCCAGCAATAGCCGGTTCTTTTCACCGCCAGATAGCGCTTTGACCGGTGTTTGAGCTCGTCGAGGATGGAATAAGAAATCTTGTAAATAGCCCATCACATGGCGTTTACGGCCGCCAACGTCTACTTCGGTTTTCCCACCCGCCAAGTTGTCGATCACGGTTTTTTCCGGATCGAGCTTTTCTCGGTATTGGTCAAAATAGGCGACATCTAACTTGGTGCCAACGTGCAAATGGCCACTGTCAGGCTCGAGTTGCTGAAGCATGAGCTTTAATAGCGTACTCTTTCCGCACCCATTGGGACCAATCAATGCAATGCGATCGCCTCGCATGACGGTAAAGCTAAAGGGCTTAATCAAGGGTTGCTCTTGATAGGTAAAGCTGATGTTCTCAGCCTCAAAAACAATCTTACCGGAACGGGACGCATCATCGAGCTGGAGATTTGCGTTACCCTGTAACTCAACCCGACTGGCGCGCTCTTGTCGTAGCGCTTTTAGCGCACGCACTCGCCCTTCGTTACGCGTTCTTCGCGCCTTGATGCCCTGTCGAATCCACGCTTCTTCTTGCGCGAGTTTCTTATCAAACTCGGCATTTTGCTCCGCTTCAACGCGCAGGGCTTCCTCTTTGCCTTCGAGATACTTGTCGTAATCACCGGGCCAAGAAGACAGCTTACCTCGATCGAGATCTAAGATACGCGTTGCCATGGCTCGAATGAAAGAACGGTCGTGAGATATAAAGACAATGGCGCCTTTAAAGTCTTTTAAAAACTGTTCGAGCCACAGGATGGTCGATACATCAAGGTGGTTTGTTGGCTCATCAAGCAACAGAACATCAGGCTCACAGACTAACGCTCTCGCCAGTGCAGCTTTACGTTGCCATCCTCCCGAGAGCGCATTTAATGCGGTGTTGCCGTCTAAACCTAATGCGCCTAATACCACCATAATCTGATTGTCGAAACGCCACGCGTCTGCATGGTCAAGAGCTTCTTGTACACGCGCAAGCGCGGCAATGTTGCGATCACTAGGATCGGTTTCGATCGTCGCGATCAACTGGTGGTATTCCTTGAGTTTCGCGCCCGCCTCGGCCAACCCTTCGGCGACATAATCGAAGACAGTACCATCGCTGTCGCGCGGCGGATCTTGCTCAAGACGCGAGACTTTTAATTCAGATTGGCGTTGAATCGAGCCATCATCCAGTTGAACTTGACCGTCAAGCACCTTCATCAACGTCGATTTTCCCGCGCCGTTGCGTCCCACCAAACATACGCGTTCGCCCGGTTGTAAAATAAAGTCCGTGTTGTCGAGTAGAGGATTATCGCCGTACGCTAACTGTGCGCCGGTAATTTTAATCAATGCCATGTTCTATTAACCAAGCCTGTAATTGTGTTGAATCGAATGGCCAGCCAAGCTCTGCCCTCACCTGTCCTTCCGGCGTCAGCACGGCAATCACAGGAATAGTGACGCCGTAACGCTCAAATAGCCTATCATCGAAGGCGATATCTTGGGTGTTTAGGGGCGTCTGGCCCCCCAACGACTGATAGAGTTCATAGGCTTGCTCACAGAGGTGACAGCCTTCCGTGCTGTAGAGCATTAATGCCATACTTAGGCCTCTTGGTGACGAATGATCCAACAGTTATGAATATGAGGATTGCGCGCGAAATCTTCTGGTATCGAGCGCTTAGTTATATTTTCAACGCGTAACCCAGCTTCAGCCAGCGCGCCGGTATCCATTTTGAAATGGCGTTTGTTGTTAGAGAAAATGATCTCACCGTCTGGGCGAAGCCGCTCTTTCAGTGCTAACAAAACATCAACGTGATCGCGCTGAACATCAAACGTCGTGTTCATGCGCTTGGAGTTAGAGAACGTCGGTGGATCAATAAAAATCAAGTCAAACTGGCGATCTGATTGGCTTATCCACTGCAAACAATCGGCATTCTCAAATTGATGTTGACGACCCACAATGCCGTTGAGCTTCATATTACGTTCGGCCCACGCCAAATAGGTTTTGGACATGTCGACCGTGGTTGTTGAACGAGCGCCCCCAACCGCCGCGTGGACGGACGCACTGCCAGTGTAGGCAAAAAGGTTTAACACGTCTTTACCCGCCGCTTTCTGGCCAATGAGTTTGCGCGTCGGGCGATGATCGAGGAATAAGCCAGTATCGAGATAGTCGTAAAGGTTCACTTCCAAGGCAACCCCATATTCATGGACCGTCATAGTGCGTTCGCCTGCCGCCAGCTTCTGGTACTGGTTATTGCCTTTTTGTTTTTCGCGGGTTTTGAGGACAACTTTGTTGACGTCAATTCCGGTCACCACGATCGACGCTCGAACCATATCAAGCAAGCGACGACGCGCTTTTTCTGGTTCAATCGTCTTGGGCGCGGCGTACTCTTGAATCACTAGATAGTCACGATAGCGGTCAATGGCCGCTTTATAGTCCGGCAAATCCGCATCGTATAGGCGATAGCATTCTAACCCTTCTTTTTTCGCCCATTTATCTAACTTGGCCATGTTTTTACGCAAGCGATTGGCAAAGTCGGGCGCGACATCCGTGCTCCCGAGCGCCTCTTTATCCTGATCGGATCGGGGCTTCTCGCCACGCGCAGTAATGCCGTATGTTTTCATTACACAATCGATCGCACCATTGCGTAACTTAAACTTGTCATCCGCGCGCATACGCAAACAGCTCAGCAACTCCTCAGAGCCTGAATACAGTGATACCTGATTGCCGACAAAAGCCTGCTTGAGGTGATCGCCGAGTTGGGTATATAGCGCAATCAAACCTGGGGTTGTGCCAAGACGCTCACCATAAGGTGGGTTGGAGAGAATATGGCCGCCAGTAAAGTCTTCAGGTGGCGTAACTTGGGTGGCATCGGCCACGTCAAACGTAATCAGTTCACCAACCCCTGCGCGTTTCGCATTTGCCCTTGCCGTCTCAACCACCCGCGGGTCATTATCAAAGCCAAAAAAGCGGGTTTGGCACTGACTCACGCCACGTTTTGCTTTAACGCTCGCTTCAGCTTTAATGCTCTTCCAAGCGTCACTGTCGAATCCAAGTAATGATTCAAACCCCCAACGTTTCCGTTTCAAGCCCGGAGCCACGTTCGCCGCAATCATTGCCGCTTCAATCACCAACGTGCCTGAACCGCACATCACATCCATAAACGGTTGTTCAGGCTGCCAACCACAACGTTTTACCAGTGCAGCAGCATGGGTTTCACGCAATGGCGCAGCACCAGCTTGTGTACGATATCCGCGTTGGTGCAAACCACTGCCAACCATATCGATACCCAGCAAGCCCTGCTCTTTAGATAAGCGCATGTGAATACGTAAATCGGGCTGCTCGCGGTCGATACTCGGTCGAGGGAAGTTCATTTTTTCAAATTTATCGACGATAGCGTCTTTTACTTTCAGCGCACCGTATTGGCTGTTGCGGATTTCACGGTTAGTCCCGTTAAAGTCGACGGCAATACGCTGACTGGAATGAAAGTAATCCGGCCAATTGATGGCGGTGGCGCCGAGATAGAGATCCATATCATCGCGCACCGTAAACTCACTCAATACCAACACAAAGCGAGAAGCAATACGGCTCCATAAACAACACTGATACAGGGTTGCGTCGTCGGCTTTAAATTTCACGCCTGCGTGAACTTGTTTGAGGTTGGTGGCACCGAGTTGTTCTAGCTCTTGTGCAAGCAAGTGCTCGAGGCCTCGAGCGGTTATCGCGAGATAGTGTTTCATTGGTTCTCTACACCCTTGGGGCGTCATTTATCAAATTGGCGCCGATTATACATCAAACTGAACCTACTCGTGGGATTAAGCCACATCATCCACATTGATTGTTGAAATAATCACCACTGCTTTGTTTCTGATAAGAATCAATCCAACCAAGAAAACTGTTTCCATCAAGACACAATTGTATCTGTCCGCAATCAAGGTCTGTTTCCAAATAGAAACACCAGCATGAATCCTTCGTGGCAAGGGTTGGCGGCGACTCTATATAGCCATTGGTAAGCATTCACTATGAACAAAACTCGCGCAAACAAGGCAATCGTGTTTTTAACTAGACGCATTAAATCCCATCAGGCAACAATAATACCCGCCCAAATTGGTATAGACCAGAAAGCATGTTTAAAAGCGTATAGCACGGGAAAATAGGAAGGAAACGGTAATAGATTGCCGCAATAACGGTGTTTTTTAAGTCAGATTGGCCCCATAGTGGTACGACTTTTCGCACGAATTTTGTTCAATAAGTAGATATAGATCACATTTTAATCGTCAGGCTGTTCGTCAATAGAAACGAATTTAGCCAAAGAAGCGGAGAAAATTCATGAATGATGAACGGAGATTATGAGAGGTAGGAAGCAAATAAAGCGTGGGCTGGTACCAAAAATGGTACTCAGCCCACTAACGCAAATCGACCTTTTCGGTTATTTGTTTGAGGTATGAATTGAGATAACCGGTCGTTCATTACTTTAATCGCACCACAAAACGCCAAGGTTTTATTGTCGCTAAGCTGAAAATCGACCTCACGAGCGAGCATGCACAATGAAGCCGAGCCTGCGTTTTCTATGATTAGAAATGGCGCCCTATCACCCGCTTGGCTTTGAAGCTCTACAACCTGCCCACACTCAGGTGCTGAGAGCGGTTCAAGCTGAGGGTCAAAAAACCAACTTTTCGGTAAGATAGGTTTGTGGAAGCGATAGGCTGCCACTGCGTTCAAAGCGAGTTCGGCTCGCCGAGGAGCCGACAAATCGAGGCATGACAGAGTATCTGTCATGCTCTGAAAAAGGGATGCGTCCTCTACAGAGAATGGGGACTCAGAGAACGCATCGGGGATGAGGTGTTTGGCACTGATGGCGACGCGAAATAGCATGTCATCGCCCAAATCAAGCATTAGCGATTCCGACTCAGTGTCGAAATACCATGTCCATGCATTGTTAGGTTTTAACATACTCAGCTCCCGCGACGATACATCTAATGGGGTATCTGGCTTTGCCAAACGTGCCACATTCCCGAAGTGTAATGGCTTAAGGGCAAAAAAAAAGGGGAAGAAACCTTCCCCTTTTCGCGTTAAAACCTTTATTTTTTATACAAAATTTTAGTGATGGTTAGATATTGCGTACTAATTGCTTCACTAAACCCGGACCGTGATAAATCAGTCCAGTGTAAACTTGTACCAGTGCAGCACCCGCTGCCATTTTTTCGCGAGCCGCCATCACCGAATCAACCCCGCCGACCCCAATAATGGGTAAGGCACCCTCTAGGGCTTGGTGAAGACGGCGAATAACCTCGGTGCTCTTCAGTTGAACAGGTCGACCACTGAGGCCACCCGCTTCTTGGTAATGTGGCATACCGTCAACCAATGCGCGATCTAAGGTCGTGTTCGTCGCGATCACTCCATCAATTTGATTTCGCACTAATGTTTGCGCAACTTGCTCAATTTCCTCTTCAGTCAGATCAGGTGCTATCTTGACCGCAAGCGGCACATACTTGCCCTGCTCTTCACTCAAGCGCGCTTGTTCCGCTTTCAAGGTACTCAGCAATTCATCTAGCGCTTCACCGTATTGCAAGCTTCGCAGCCCAGGCGTGTTGGGAGACGAGATATTCACCGCAATGTAATCGGCGTGCGCATATACCTTTTGCATACAAATGACATAGTCATCCGTGCCTTTCTCAATCGGCGTATCTTTGTTTTTGCCGATATTGATACCGAGGATCCCATCAAACCCTTTGGCTTTTTTAACGTTTTCAATCAGCGCATCCACACCCAGATTATTAAAGCCCATGCGATTAATAATCCCTTCTGCATCTTTGATGCGGAACAATCGCGGCTTATCATTTCCTGGTTGTGGCCTTGGCGTCACCGTTCCGACTTCGACAAAGCCAAATCCCATCGCTCCAAACGCTTCTATGCACTCACCATTTTTATCAAGCCCTGCGGCAAGACCAACGGGGTTTTTGAAGTTGAGTCCCATAACGGTAACAGGACGAGGAGGAAGATGCTGAGAGTAGATAAAACGAAGGGGGGTCGAATGAAAACGGGAAAGCGAGCTGATCGTTAAGTCGTGTGCTTTTTCTGGATCCAATTGAAAGATTGCCGGTCTGGCGAGGCGGTATAGCATTATCCCTCCTAATAAAAAAGCCCCGTTATAAACGGGGCTAGATTATTGCGTTATTACTGCTTTAATTCAAATTTAAAAGCGATAATTCACGCAGCGCAACTGAGAATTTTGCAAATTCATGGACCGAGCCGACTTTGAACTCATCCACGATACTGCGCCAGCGGCCCAGAATCATGGCATGCTCTTCCATCCATGCGTCGAGTCCCGCTTCTGCATCTTGTTTCGGATCCATTTCTGAAACAATACGCGCAGTCAGCAAACGTTGCTGCCAATCCAAATCTTCTCGGAATGAAGCACGCGCCAGAGCCTGCCAGTGGTTGTCGACCGGTTGGTTGTTGATTTGTTTCAAGAACCAATGCAACGATAAATTATCACCCAGCACATAGTATAAGCGTGCCACCAGCTCGAACGGTTTATCTAACTGCTCGGATACTTGCGCCAAGTCGAGGCCCGAGAAGATGCTGGTCAAACGACACACTTTGCTTGCCAACTCATCAGGTACCCCCGCTTTGCGCAGTTTCTCCGCCTGATCATCGTGTTCTTTAATCTCACTGTCGACCAAGTAGCTATCCAAGTTCGCTGCCAAGTTTTGTAACGCGGGACGATAAAACGCCACTTGCGCTTCAATGCTCTCGCCTTTGCGTTTGTTGCGAAGCATCCAGCGGGTCGCGCGACGCAACATGCGACGACAACGGAACAAAATATCGTATTGAACGGACGCGCTCACTTGGTTATCCAATGCGCGAACATCATCAAATATCTGTTCGAAACCAAAGACTTCGCGAGCAATCGCATAAGATTTAGCGATGTCACTAACACTGGCACCGGTTTCGTCTTGCATACGGGTGATAAAGTTAAAGCCCATATCATTCGACATTTGGTTCGCCAGCACAGTCGCAATGATCTCACCACGCAGTGGGTGCGACTCCATCTCTTGACGATAGTGACGTTGTAACTCTTTGGGGAAATAACCGGGGAGCAGTTGGCCAAAGTGACTATCTTGCGTCACCTCATCGACCACCAGCTGATCTTTTAACACCATTTTGCCATATGCAACCAGCACGGCAATTTCTGGACGTGTTAAACCATTTCCACGTAAGTTACGTTCCGCGAGCGTTTCATCATCAGGTAGATACTCAAGCGCACGGTCTAACTTGCCCTCTTTCTCGAGATAATGAATGAAGCGGATCTGCTCTTTGAGCAACGACGCTTGCTGGTTGTGCGTAACAGAGATAGATTCACTTTGACTGTAGGCATCTTCCAGCACAATCTCAGAAACATCATTCTCCATTTTCTCCAGCAGTTGATTACGCTTTTTCAAGGTAAGATCGCCGGATGCCACCAAGCCATTCAATAGGATCTTGATGTTGACTTCGTTATCCGAGCAATCAACGCCACCCACATTGTCAATAAAGTCAGTATTAACACGACCACCTTTTAGTGCGTATTCAATACGTCCTAATTGCGTCATGCCGAGGTTACCGCCCTCACCGATAATGCGCGCGCCCACTTCCTTGCCGTTAACACGTAATCCGTCATTTGCACGATCACCCACTTCTGTATGGGTCTCGTTTGCGGCTTTCACGTACGTCCCGATCCCGCCATTCCAGAGCAGATCCACTTTGGTTTGCAGGATCTGCTTGATCAAGTCGTTCGGCGCCATGGATTGCTTACGCGTACCCAATAGCTTTTGGATCTCTGGCGTCAAGGTGATGGATTTCGCACGACGAGAGAAAACGCCGCCGCCTTTTGAAATCAGCTTACTGTCATAGTCTTCCCAACTAGAACGAGGCAAGTTGAATAAACGCTCACGTTCTTTCCAACTTTTTGCGGCATCCGGTTCTGGGTCAATAAAGATATGCATATGGTTAAAGGCCGCGACCAAGCGAATATGCTTAGAAAGCAACATGCCATTACCAAATACATCGCCGCCCATGTCACCAATGCCGACACAAGTAAAATCTGTCGTCTGGCAATCGATGTCTATCTCGCGGAAATGGCGTTTTACCGACTCCCAGGCCCCTTTCGCGGTAATGCCCATTTTCTTATGGTCGTAACCATTGGAACCACCAGAGGCAAAGGCATCCCCTAACCAGAAGTTATATTGTGCTGAGACACTGTTCGCCAAATCAGAGAAGGTTGCCGTGCCTTTATCCGCCGCAACCACCAGATAAGCGTCATCATCATCATGGCGCACCACCTCATTTGGCGGGGTTAGTTCGCCCTCGATGATGTTATCCGTAATATCCAACAGGCCTTGAATGAAAATACGGTAACAGCGTTGACCTTCTGCAAAGATCTCATCGCGACCGGTAAACTGGTGTTGGCGTTTACAGACGAACCCGCCTTTCGCGCCTACCGGCACAATCACGGTATTTTTAACCTGTTGCGCTTTAACGAGGCCAAGCACCTCGGTACGGAAGTCTTCTTGACGATCTGACCAGCGCAAACCACCCCGAGCGACTTTCCCCCCGCGCAGATGCACACCTTCCACATCGGGTGAGTATACGAAGATCTCGTAGGCTGGCACCGGTTGAGGGATCTCGGGAATGTCTGCAGGTTGCAATTTTAACGATAAATACGGCTTATCCAGACCATTCTCTGGGTCTTTTTGGAAGAAGTTGGTGCGCAATGTCGCCAACATCATTTCCATATAACGACGGATAATCCGATCGTCATCCAGACTTTCCACTTGCTCAAGCGCGTCTTCGATCTGGGCGATCAATTTGTCTTGCGCACGCTGGGTATTCTTCGCCGCCGGATCAAATCGTTTGTTAAACAGTTGAACCAGCAAACTCGCTAGATCAGGATGGGACGCCAGCGTCTCTTCAATGTATGCCTGACTAAACGGAAAACCGACTTGTCGCATATAACGCGCATAGGCACGAAGGATAGTCACTTCACGACCCGATAGTCCTGCATTCAAGACTAAACGGTTAAACCCATCGTTATCTAACCGTCCGTGCCAAATATCAGCGAAGGCCTGCTGGAAACGATCCCGCGCTTTCGACAAGTTGAAGGCTGAACCGGCACTGTGCAACATCGAGAAGTCGAGAATCCAATAGACGTCACCATGACTGGTTTCGACTTCATAGGGCGATTCACCAATGACACGCAGACCGAGGTTTTCCAACATCGGCATCACATCGGATAAGTGAATCGGCTCACCTTTTTGGAACAGTTTCAGGCTCACCGCATTCGAGTGATGACTCACCTCTTGTGGACGATAGAACAACATGTCCAACTTATGGTCGTCACTTAAGCCTTCCAAACGTTCAATATCAGCCACCGCAGAACCAGGCAACATCGCTTCTTTATAGGAACGAGGGAACGCGCGTAGGTAACGCTTCGCGATCGGCGTACCTCGGTTTTCGCCAAAGTTGGCAATCACCGCTTCTTGTAAACGGTCATCCCATGATGAAGCCGCTTCGGTAAGGTTTTGCTCAATCTTTTTCACATCAATATCGAAGTTGTTATTATCGACCCGCACAATGTAATGCGTGCGTGCCAATGGGCTTTCAGAGAAGAAGGTGTTGAACTCAACATCCTGATCAGAACCAAAGTACTGCTGGAAAATACGTTGCGTCTGACGACGGAATTCCGTGTTGTACCGCTCACGCGTGATATACACCATACATGAGAAGAAGCGGCCAAACGGATCGCGACGGACGAACACACGCAGCATGTCACGGTCTTGCATTTGCACGACGCCCATACCGACATTACGCATTTCATCTTCGGTCGCTTGGAACAGCTCATCACGCGGATAGTTTTCGAGGATGTTCGCCAGTGCTTTCCACGAATGTGACTCTTGATAGAAGCCGCTGTTATCCAGAATTCGGCGTACTTTATTGCGTAATACCGGAATACTGGAGGTCGATTGGTTATACGCCGATGACGCGTAAAGCCCCGTAAAGCGGTGCTCACCAATCACATTTCCCTGCGCATCAAATTTTTTGATGCCGATATAGTCAACATAGGCAGGTCGGTGCACACGCGATTTCGCATTGCTTTTGGTCAGTACCAATAGCTCTTTCTTTAATGCCGTTGCACGCGCAGACTCTGGCATTTCCGACAAACGCACCACATTCGGTGATTTATGCTTTTTGGCCAGACCGAGTGCATCGCATTCACTGGAGGCGCGAAGCTCATAGTCACCTTCAACGGCCACAAGGTCAAAACACTTGTAACCCATGAAGGTAAAGTTGTTTTCGGTAATCCAGGTCAGAAATTCAATCGCTTCTTGACGGCGCTCATCATCAAACGGCAGCGCGGCCTCTTTCAGTGATTTCACCAAAGACAGCATTTGCTCGCGCATTGGCTGCCAATCATTCACGACCATCACCACATCGGTCAGCGTTTCATGGAGCTCTTTTTCCAACGCTGCCATTTCAGCATCTTCTGACATCTTATCGATTTCGATGTGGAAAGTGCTTTGGAATTGGCCGTTCTCACCGCTGATCTCAACCACATCACCTTGTTGGTTTTTCAACGCTTTCACAGGCGTGTTTAGCATCAGGTGTGTCGTGATCCCCAATCGATTGAGGGCCATACGGACGGAATCTACCAAAAACGGCGCATCCGGGGCGAGGATTTCGACAATGGTATGGGTTGATTGCCAACCGTTTCCACTGAGGCTGGGGTTAAAGACCTTAACGAATATTTTATCTTGTTCGAATGTGTTGAGGTGGTGCCACATGCTCATCACGGCACCATAGAGATCTGATTCATTGCGTTCCTGCAAATCATTATCAGAAATTTGACCCAATATCCTTTTGGCTAATGCATCGACGAGTGGCTGTTGAGTATCATCCAGTTTATCGGCAATCAGTTGATAAACTTTCTCAAGTAACACCGGTACTATAGGGTCACGCGAGGTCATTCTGGAACTCCGTAGTCCTTTTTTAGACGTTATCTTTGTAGTAAGTATTAGAGGTAAACATTGCGTTAACATACGCACTGCCTAGTGTAAGGCTTGCTACACAAAAACGTTATATCTAAACAGCTGGATTTATACGAATTTCGCGAGAATGTGACTGGTGTAGCTATTTCCTTAGCTACGTTTGGTTAGGCGATGCGCTCGAGAGAACGAAAGCGATTCTCCTCATCGGTGGTAAGTTTAAAACGGCCTCGTATACCGAGTTGTGAGAGATAAGGACGAAAACGTGCGGCGGGAATTTGCAAGCGTAATCCCTTGTCGGTAGTGACCACCACACTCGACGCGGCGCCACTGTAATAGAGCTGATACTCTGAATAGGAAATATTGACGTTAAAACGATAATCCATCGTGTTGATACTCAGTCATTTTTTCTCTGCGACAGGGTAACATCGAGTAGGGTGAGG